>JBGSKZ010000433.1:0-17082 GCA_041741035.1 Treponematales bacterium | reverse complement strand
AGGGCTTCATGGCTATCCAGCTCGCGCCCGAGCGCCTCGTAGACGCCGCGCGCCGCTAAACCGCTCTCCTCGCTGAAATCCAGCCTGAATACCGAGCCCCAATGGATCATGGACAGGCTTGGTATACGCTTGGCCTCATAGCCATGAATAAGGCCGGCGCGCGTAATGGCTAGGCCTCGCGGCAGGAAGCGCTGGACGGCGGCGAGCTCCTCCGAGGAAAATTCGTCGGGGCCAAAGCCCTTAAGCAGGGCCGTGCCATAGTCGTCCAGCGATTCTATGCCGAGGCTGAGCGGTTCCGATATCTCGAGCCGCGGCGCCGGATTAAAGCCTTGGGAGTATTCAAGGAATATGCCTGCGCGCTCGAAGGCCGAGGCTATGATGTTCCAGAGTGTGTGATGTGGGTAATACGCCGCCACGCCCGTCTTGCTATACGAAAACAGGAGGCGCTTGCGTACGTAATCGGGCGCGTCGTGGTCTACCGCGAGCGGCTGCTCCTTCGGCCTGGCATCCAGCTCGCTCCGTATTTCCGCGTATGCTTTCTCGATATCGGCATGTATACTTTCGTTCGGCACCCGTAGCTCATCGGAACAGGATGCGCAGTTGTCGCCGCAGCCTTCCGCGCAGATGGGGGTCATGATGGATTCGCGTGCCTTCCGGGCTTCGCGCTTTAGGTAGGCCGAGGACACCCGCAGCTTTACGTCCTGCCATGGCAGGGCGGCTTCGAGTTCCTTTTCGCCGAGCAGTATATCAGGATCGAGCCCGCTGGCCTCAAGGGCACCGAGCCAGGCTTCTTTATTAAAAAGATCGTCCCAGGCGTCAAAGCTCGCTCCCCTTGCATAGGCGTCCAGGAGGAGCTCCCCTACCCGCTCGTCGCCGCGCGCGACTATGCCTTCGAGCCAGGAGAGGAAGGGGCCGTGGTAGCTGATCTTTACGCGCTTTTCCTGGCGCAGCGCGTCCTTGATGGCGTATATGCGCCTGGCGGCTTCTTCGTGGGGCAGCTGGGCGCTCCACTGGAAGGCCGTATGGGGCTTGGGCACGAAGGTGGCAAGCGTTATGTTGAGGCGCAGCGCGCTATGCGCGAGCAATTCCCGCACGAAGGCTATAATGGCATCTTCTTCGGACTGCTCCGCCGGAGGCAGGGGCAGCCCCAGCATGAAATAGAATTTGGCTACCTTATAGCCCCTGGCCTCCGCCTCGCCGAGTATGGAAAGCACCTTGGGCAGCCCTACCCTCTTATTAATCGTCATTTGCCATTGATCGAGGGGCGTCTCCACCGCGAAGGTAAGCCCCGACTTCCTGGTGCCTGATATCTGGTCAATCAGCTCAAGGGGGAAGGATTCCACCTTGAGGGAGGGAAGCTGGAAGGATACGCCGTCGCCGGCCCAGCGCTCGTTAAGGAGGGACAGCAACGTGAAAATGCCAGGATAATCGCCGCTGGATAAGGACGAAAGAGTTATCTGCCTATGGCCGGCTTCCTTGATCTGCGTTTCTACCTCCTGCCAAATCAGGCGGGGGCTGCGCAGGCGCTGAGGTCGATAGAAGTAGCCGGCGTGGCAAAAGCGGCAGCCGTTCGGGCAGCCTCGCATGACCTCCACCACGCCGTGGTCCTGCACCGGCTTGAGCACGGGTATGGGAAAGCGATGGCCGTAAAGCTTATCGGAAAAGCCCTCGAAGACCCGGCGGACTGCGGTCTTGCCAGGCATCCACACGGCGCTCTCCGCGCGGAGGCGCTCTAGCAGGGCCGCCCGCCCGGCGCCGCCTGCTTTTAGGGCGGCCAGTTCGGCCACGAGCCCGAAAAAGCTCTCTTCGGCCTCGCCTATCCATACGGCATCCAGAATGGCAGCGTAGGGCGCCGGATTGGTCATTGCCGGTCCGCCGGCCATGACTATGGGATGCTCGCCCGTCCTATCCTGCGCCTTCAGCGGTATATGGGACGCGTCCAGCACCGCGAGGATAGTGGTGGCGGCCAGTTCATAGCCTACCGTGAAACCCACTATATCGGCGCCGGCCACGGGCCTGCCGCTTTCAAGGCCGTACAAGGGCAGCGCGCGCTCTTTTAGGAGGGCCGCGAAATCCCGGGCCGGGGCGAACACGCGCTCGCAGGATACGCCGTCGAGCTCGTTGAGCCCCGCGTACAGGATGCGCATGGCGTTATTGGACATGCCTATCTCATAGAGATCGGGAAAACACAGCATAAAGGAAAAAGCGGCATCCGCCTTTACGCAGCTGCCGCTTTCGCCGCCCAGATAGCGCGCCGGTTTTTCTATGGCCTGCAGCGCGGGGCCAAGGGTCTTTATAGGATCGACTCGGTTAATCAAAGATCGTATCTCCTCGCGCCTATGCCAAGGCACAGGCCTATGCCCATGCAGATGGCCCATAAGGACGAGCCTCCGTAGGACAAAAACAGCAGCGGTATGCCGGTTATGGGCATGATACCCATGGCCATGCCCGCGTTGATCATGAAATGAAAGAGCACCATGGTTACTACGCCCGCGATGAGATTGCGCTGGAAGGCCGAACTGAGGGTGCGCAAGGACATAAGGAGGCGCAAGGCTATGACGAGGAAGAGCGTAAAGATGATAATGCCGCCTATGAAGCCCAGCTCTTCGGATATGATGCTGAAAATGAAATCCGTGCTCTGCTGCGGCAGGTAGCGGTAATGGCTCTGCGTGCCCTGCAGGAAACCCTTGCCTGCGAAGCCGCCCGAGCCTATGGCGGTTATAGATTGCACTATGTTCCAGCCGGAGCCCAGGGGATCCACCGAGGGGTCAAGAAACACGACGAGCCTCATGATTTGATAATCCTTGAGCACCCGGTGGCCTAAGAGCGAGGCGGAGAGGCCGAGCATAAGGCCCAGGGCTAAAAACGCGAGCCAATAGTAATAGCGCTTCTTGAAGAAGCGATAGCCGAGTACCGATAGGCTCAGCGCGAAGCCGGACAGGGCGATAACGAAAAACACGTAGGGCTCTTCGTAGAATACCCGGAGAAACATCGAGGGCTCGGTGGCTACCAAGCCCTGCCAAAGCGGCATGACCGTCATGACTATGGCGATAGAGCCGGCGAGCAGAAGGAAGGCCAGGTAGCGCAGCGCTATGCCGCCCACGAAGGCTACGCCTAGATAGAGCGGGAAATATACCAAGGCGGTGCCGAAATCCGGCTGGCTGAGGATAAGGGCCATGGGCAGGAGCATGATGCCGAAGGATAGGGCGAAGCGGCGGAAAGAACCCGTCTCGTGTTTCGTCATGTCGAGGTAGCGGGCAAGGAACAGTATGGCGGCTATTTTCATGAACTCCGAGGGCTGTATGCCCAGGTCGCCGAAGAGGCCCAGCCAGGAGCGGGCCCCGTTCACGACCTTGCCGAAAATCCGCGTGTACGCGAGGAGCAGTATCATGATGCCGTAGAGCAGGGCCGTATAATCCGGGAGGCGCTTGGGCTCCACGACGGTAAGGGCCAGCATAAGCAGGAGGCCCGAGGCGGCCCAAATTATCTGCTTTATATACTCGTTATTGATAAGGACGCCTTCGCTGTTCACGCCTGAGGAATATATGAAGAGTATGCCGATGACCATGAGCACGACTATAGCGGCCACGACTATCCAGTCGATGGATTTGACGAGGGAGCGTACCGAAAGCATTATTCCACCCTGCCCACGGCGGCCCGGGGCCGGTTTAGGAGGCCGAGGGCGCCCGCGGCCTCCTCGTAGCTCTGTCCCGCGAAATAGCCCTGGAAGACGATATTGGTCGCGTAGGGCGCCCACCACTCCCAAGGATTCGACGCCTCGATCATGGCCACCACGACTATCATATCGTCGGCGCTCGGCGCATCGT
The DNA here is from genome assembly GCA_041741035.1 of Treponematales bacterium. GTDB lineage: Bacteria > Spirochaetota > Spirochaetia > Treponematales > UBA12059 > UBA5200. The sequence continues at coordinate 13,255 of JBGSKZ010000433.1, read as the reverse complement.
AGGGGCCGTAGCCCACGAACCAGGAGTGCCAGCGATCGGTCAATCCCACTTCGGCGGTACCCGTCTTGCCCGCCACCTGTACGGCCTTCGTATTCACGGGGTAGCGCGCGGTGCCCTCGGTCATGACGCCGCGCATATTCTCCTTGGTAAGCTTGAAGGTATCCTTGGATATGCGCGAAGCGGTGAGCAGTTCCGGCGTCGTTTTCGTCAGTATGGTGCCGCTTACCGGGTCCCGTATGTCCTTGAGTATATAGGGGCGGTAAATAACGCCCTCGTTCACCACCATAGCCACCATATTCGCTACTTGAAGCGGCGTGGTAAGCAAATAGCCCTGCCCGATAGAAAGGTTGAGCGTATCGCCGCCTAGCCATTTCTCGTGGAAGCGGCGCTCCTTCCACTGAGGAGTGGGAACGAAGCCCGCCACCTCGCCCAGGAGGTCTATGCCGGTGAGTTCGCCGAAGCCGAATTGCTTGGAATAGTCCACGATGCGCTCTATGCCGAGCTTATCGCGCCCGACTTCCCAGAAATACACGTCGCAGGACTGGGCTAAGGCGCCGGCGAGGTCGAGCTTCCCGTGGCCCGGCTTGCGTATCCAGCAGCGGAATACGCGGTCGCCGTAATCGATCTCGCCGGTGCAGAGCACCGTGGCGTCCAGGGGAAAGGCTTTTTCCTCGATTATGCCCGCGGTCATGATCACCTTAAACGTGGAGGCGGGCGGGTAGCTCGACTGGATGGCGCGGTTGATGAGCGGGTTGCGCGGGTCGTTTAAGAGCCGCGCGTATTCGTTGTTGCCGCCCTTCGCGATTATGGAATTGGAATTGTAGCTCGGGTAGGAAACCATGGCCAGGATCTCGCCGGTGGAGGGCTTGAGCACGACAATGGAGCCTATGCGCTCCCCGAGGGCCTTTTCGGCGAGTAGCTGGGTATTGCGGTCTATGGTGAGGCTCACGTTTTTGCCCATGACCGGCGGCACCACGTCCCGCACGCCGCCCTCGATACGCCGGCCCTTTACGTCGACGGTCTTGAATTGCTTGCCGTCTATGCCGCGGAGCGAGGAATCGTACACGCGTTCCACGCCGGACTTGCCTATGATGTCGCCGGACTGGTAGCCCCGGTTATAGAAGAGCTTCAGCTCATCCCGCGAAATCTCGCCCACGTAGCCTATGAGGTGGGAGAAGCTGCCGCCCTCGAGGTAGTTGCGCATGGGGCGGGCATACCAGGATACGCCGGGGAATTCGTCTATGCGTTCGGCTATGGCGGTTATGACGCTCTGATCCACCGACGACACGATCTCGATAGATTGAAACAGGCGGTAGTAGGACGGGGGCACCTTGCGCTGGATTTCCGCTACCGATATGTCGGTAAGGGCCGCGAGCTTGGAAAAAACCGTGTCGCGCAGCTCGTCGGGGAGCTCGGCGGGCACGAGGCTCACGGCGAAGGTGTCCACGTTCAGCACGAGAGGCAGATTATAGTTGCGGTCGTAAATTTCGCCGCGCTGGGAGGGCAGTTTCTCTATCTGGCTGGCTATGGTTACGGCGCGTACCTGATACTCCCCTCCTTTTACGATTTGGAGATAGAGCAGGAAGGAGCTGTACCAGAGGAAGAGCAGCAGCGCAGCGCCGCCGAGCGCTATGATCTTTACCGGCGAGAAATCCTCGCCCCTGCCGCTCAGGTCGCTCATGAACCCATTTCCCGCGCCACGAGAAAGCGCTTGATAGGCGATAGCGCGAGGAATAAAAGCGGCGCCAAGGCCGCGTTATAGCCGGCCTCTATCCATAAATAGGCGGAAAGGAAATTGTAGGCCTGAACCTTATCCCCGAATATCCAGGATAAAAGCGCGTAATAGAGGGCCTTGAGCAAGGTGGCCGTAAAGCCGAAAAGCAGGGGCATAAGCAGGCGGTCAATATAGAACTTGCCCGAAAGGGCGTTGAAGGACCACGCTATGGCGGTTTTTACAAAAGAGTTGAGCCCTAAGGGCCCGGCGCTTATGCCGTCCTGCAGGAAACCCGCTACGAAACCCACGGCCTGGCCCTGCAGGGAGGGGCTATGGAAGGATATGAACACGAGCACGAGCAGCGCGAGGTCCGGCAGCACCGAGCGTATGGCTATGGCCTCGAGCCAGGTGGACTGCACGATAAGCGCTAGGGTGACCAGGCCAAGCGATAAGAGGAAGCGCCGTATCATAATTCCGCCTCCGCGCCGGCCGAAGCGTCCTGCTGCACGATGAACACGTATTCCAGGCGCCCGAAATCCAATACCGGCTCCATTTCCAGCTCCAGCGAGGTAAGGTAATCGAAAACCCGTATCTTCGAAACGCGGGCCAGCGCTATGCCCGCCGGGTAGAGCGATTGCAGGCCGCTCGTGACGACGATGTCGCCGAATTGGATTTCGTCTCCGGCGCGCTTTTTGACGTACTTCATGATCAGGGGCGTATCGTCGCTGCCCGTGCCCACGGCCAGGCCCTCGTAGCGGGAGCGCTCAAGGCGCACGGCCACATAGGTGGCCGTATCGTAGAGCGGAACGACTATGCAGCTGGAGCGGCTTACTTCGAGCACCTTGCCCACGAGCCCTTCCACGCCATCCTGGTACGCTACCACCGCTTGGTTCTTGCGCACGCCGTGCGCTATGCCCCGGTCCACCACGAAGGTGGCGTAGAGGTTTTCAGGATCCTTCGCTATGATGCGGCCCGCGATGGCGCTGTAGTTCTGGCGCGCCGCGAAGCCCAACTGCTCCTTCAAGCGCTCATTTTCGCCGCGCAGCTCGGAAAAACTGCGCTGTTGGTTCGTAAGGAGCTCAAGCTGGGCTATGAGCTCGTCGTGGCTTTGCTGCAGCCGCCTGAGCTCCACTATGCTCGCGGCGGTTTCCGCGAAGAAGCTGGACACGGAATTGAAGCCCCGCTGCACGAAGGACAGGATGGACAGCCCTACTTGCTGCGGCACGCCCACGAGGCTCCTCGTAGACACGGTCAGGGTAATGATCGAAACGGCGAGCATCAGCGCCGAGGCAAAGCCCCTAAGGCGGAGCGACCGCGCGTCTTCCCGTGCCACGGCTAGAGCTTCATGGAACCGGCGGAGCCGAAGGCTATGTCCACGCCCTGGATGGCCTCAAAATACTTTCCCGCGCCTATGGCCACGCATTCGAGGGGGCGCTCGGCCAGGATGACGGGAACGCCCGTTTCCTTGGCTATGAGGCGCGGCAGGCCCTTGAGCAGCGAGCCGCCGCCGGCCATGACTATGCCGCGCTCGACGATATCCGCCGCCAGCTCGGGCGGCGTCTGCCCGAGGGTCTTCTTGATCTCTTCGACGATTTGGTTAATCGGTTCCTGAAGGGCCTCGCGCACCTCGACGGAGTCGATCTCGAGCCTGCGGGGAAGGCCGGTGATGGCGTCGGTGCCTTTTATCTCCACCTTCTCGATGATCTTGTCGGGAGACGCGTTGCCGATTTCTATCTTGAGCCGCTCCGCGGTCTGCTCGCCTATGATGAGGTTGTGGGCGCCGCGTATGTGCTTGATGATGGCCTCGTCGAATTCGTCGCCGCCTATGCGTATGGCGTTTGTCACGACGAGGTCCTTAAGCGAAATAACCGAAATCTCGGTGGTGCCGCCGCCTATATCGCAGATCATGTGGCCGGCGGGCTCATGTATGGGTATGTCAGAGCCTATGGCCGCCGCCAGCGATTCGGGCAGCACTTCCACTTCGCGCGCGCCGGCCTTGTAGGCGGCCTCTATGACGGCGCGCCGCTCCACCTCGGTTATGCAGGTGGGTATGCCTATGACCATGCGCGGCTTGATAAACCACCGGCGCGGTATGACCTTTTGTATGAAATACTTGATCATCTTCTCGGTGGTGTCGGGATCGGCTATGACGCCGTCGCGCAGGGGCCGTATGGCGACGATATTGCCCGGGGTCTTCCAGAGCATGCGCTTGGCCTCGGAGCCTACCGCCAGCACGCGCTTGGTGCCGCGCTCCACCGCCACGACCGAGGGCTCGTTGATGACGATGCCCTTGCCGCGCACGTATATGAGCGTATTGCAAGTGCCCAAGTCTATGCCGATATCGAGTGAAAACGCGTCTAGAAATCTTTTTCTGGCCATGGGAGCGCTCCTTGCACTATAGCTGTCTACGATCGTTCTGCTAGCTTTAGGCGCGCTCCGCCGTGCATAGGGTCTATAGAGACCGCTTTGCGCCAGGAGGCTCGAGCCTTTATCGGTTCCCCGGTTTCCATAAGCACGATGCCCTCATAGTACCAGGCATCGGCCGATTCCGGATTTATGCTTTTTATTTCGTTGTAGCGCTCGAGGGCCTCCGCCATGCGGCCCTGTTTCCTATAGAGCTCGGCGAGCATGAACGAACAGCGCTCGCGTACGTAATCGTCCTGGCTGTCCGCGTAGGCGCTCAAGGCCAGGCTTTCCGCCCGCGAGTGATCGCCAAGCTCGAGGTAGGCCTTTGCGCCGGCCGCCCTCAGCTCGGCCGAATCCGGAGCGTTCTCCATCGCCCGCTCAAAATAGCCCACGCTCCGCTCATGGTAGCCCAGGGCTTGCGCGGCCAAGGCCAGATACTCCCAGCCGTCATCGAAAATGGCCGCGGAGGCCATGGCATCCTCTATAGCCTCGATGGCTTCCTCGTAATAGTCCTGTCCCTTATGGAAGTAGGCCTTGCCCAGTATGAAGCGGGCCTGTGATTCCAGGGGATTGCCGCCCGACAAAAAAGATTTCCGCAGCGAGAAGATAGCGTCGTCTAGGAGCGACAGCCTCGCGTCGGCGTCTATTTCCGCGAGGGCCAGGTAAAACGACGAGAGGCCCTTGAAGGAAAGGAAAAACGGATCCATGGGCGAGCCGCCCAACGCAATATCCGCCTTTTCCCGCACCCCCCGCATATCGCGCGCGTCCCAAAGGGCTAGGAGTTCCCCCTTTTCCACCCGAGGGCCGGATCCTCGTCCCGCTCCCGCCACGAGCGGGACGAGGCGCGGAAGGGCGAAGGCCAGCGCGACTACAAGCAGGGCCGCCGAAGCGAAAACGAACAGGCGCCTGTTCCGCCGCTTCCTGAGATAGGGTTCGTTCTGTACTGAAAAAGCCGGTAAAGCGCGCCGCATACTGTAGGCTACTTTGTACCACGAGAGGGCTTGCGCAGTCAATGAAAGCCCTTGGCCGGAGAGTATTCGCGGGCAGATCGTCAAAAAAAAGGGCGGACCTGTAAGCCGGGTTCTGTGCCGCGCTTTCGCGCGGCGGGCGCCATCCATCTAGCCCGCGGTTCGCACCGCGGGTCACGCGACCAACCCATGGATTCCCGTTCGGGGCCAGGCCCCGAGCGAGGCGCGAATAGCGCGTATCCATTGCTCGGCCTTGCTCGCGACGAGGTTTGCCGTGCCGTCCGCGTCGCCGCGAACGCGGTGGGCTCTTACCCCACCCTTTCACCCTTACTCCCTCCTAAAAGGAGGCTAGCGGTATACTTTCTGTTGCGCTGTCTGTAGCGCTTCCGTCGCCGGAAGCGTTCCCGGCCGTTAGCCGGCGTCGCATTCTATCGAGCCCGGACTTTCCTCCGCAACGCGCTTAGCGCGCGGCGGCGGCGCCCCGGCCCGCCCCTAAATATCAATCCTCGCTATCGTCCATGCCGCCTTTATCGCCATCCATGTCGTCGTCATAGGCTTCGTCGTCGGACTCGTCGCCGAAATCGTCGAGGTCGGCAAGGCTGCCCGACTCTATGTCAACCATGATATCGTCCTGGTCGCCGCTTTCCTGGTAGAAAAGCACGCGAGAGCAATAGGGGCAGAAGGTTATCTTGTTGCTTTGCCGTACTTCGTTGACGAATTGGGCGGGCAGTATCATCGAGCAGCCGGAGCACACGACGCCGCGTACCGGCACGATACCTATGCCTTCCTTGGAGCGTATGATGCGCTCGAACTTGTATACCACTTCGCTGTCTATGCCGTCGGTGGTGTTCTGTTCCTTGGCGCGGAGCTCGGCCACGCGGGCGACCATGGCCGATTCCTCGGTCCTTATGCGCTCTTTCTTCTGGCCTATCTCTTCTTCCTGCGATGAAATCAGGGTCTCGGCCGAATGCAGCTCCTCCGTGGCCTCTTTAAGGTTTTCGTCCTCGCGCTTCAATTCCTTGCGCAGCTGATCCTCTTTAAGGCCCGCTTCGGTGATTTCTTTGTTCAAGGCCTCGAACTCGCGCGGGCTCGATATGCTGTCCATCATCTGCTCGGATTTATCCTTAAGGGCTACCGTCTCGGCGAGATTGCCCTTGAGTTCAAGCACCTTGGCGCTTAGATCCTCGTAGCGGGCCTTTTTCTCCACCTGCGATTTGCGGGCCCTAGTCAGCACTTCTTCCTGGGCGGCTATAGACTTGGGGAGCTCTCGTATTTCTTTCTCTATGGCGACGCGCTCCATAAGGAGTTCCTGGAACGTCTTAAGCCTTTCAAACAGGTCTTCCATCAACATATAATGTCACCTCGTTAGGAATATGCCGCGGGGGCCGGCGGATTATAGCACGCGAAAGCGTTCCGTAGCAACGACCGCCTACGGAGCGGTCAGTGGTCTACGTAATCCCGTAGCTTCTGGCTCCGCTTGAAGTGGCGCAGTTTCTTGAGGGCCTTCGCCTCTATCTGGCGTATGCGCTCCCTGGTAACGTTGAAATAGAGGCCCACCTCCTCCAGAGTGAGGGAATAGCCGTCGTCGAGGCCGAAGCGCATGCGCAGCACTTCCTGCTCGCGGGGCGGTAGGGTGGACAGCACCGAGCGTATCTGCTCTTGCAGGAGCTTATAATCGGTCTGCACGCTCGGATTCTCTATTTCCTTGTCCTCGATAAAGTCGCCTAAGAGGCTGTCCTCGTCCTCGCCTATGGGCGTTTCGAGGGATATGGGCTCGCGGGCCACGTTCTTGACGCTCTTCACCCTCGATACCGGCCAGCCGAGCTGCCCGGCGACTTCCTCGTCGCTGGGCTCCCTGCCGAGCTTCTGCATGAGCTGCCTGGACTCGCGCACCACCTTGTTGATCTGCTCTATCATGTGCACGGGCACGCGTATGGTGCGGGCCTGATCGCTTATGGACCTGGTAATGGCCTGGCGTATCCACCAGGTGGCGTAGGTGGAGAATTTATAGCCCTTGCGGTACTCGAACTTCTCCACAGCCTTGATCAGGCCTATATTGCCTTCCTGCACCAGGTCGAAGAAATGCAGGCCGCGGTTCGTATACTTCTTCGCTATGGACACGACGAGGCGCAGGTTGGCCTTTATAAGCCTGTCCTTGGCGTTCTTCATCATGATGCGGCCGCGGTTTATTTCCCGGGCCATCGATATGATAGCCTCGCAGTTGCTCTCGAAGGCGTACTCAAGCTCCTCGAGCTTCTTTTCCGTGACCTGGATCTGCCGTATGCGCTCCTTGATCTCGTCGGCGCTTATGTTCAGGTCGGATTCTATCTGGTCCCTGCGCTCCTTGAGCGTAAGATTGCGCCCGAGCACGCGCAGTTCCCTAAGGTTGGATACCTGCAGGGTGCGCTCAAGCCGCTCCTGTTCGCGGCGGTATTTCTTGATGCGCTTGGCCGCGTTGATGAATTTCTCGGAGAAGCTGTTGATTTCCTCGGGATGCAGGTCGGCCTGGGAGAGGCGCTCCACCAGGGGATCGCGCAGCTGGATGAGGGCCTCGTCCTTGAGCACCTCGCCGCCCTTTGAGGCTATGCGTTTCTTGGCCTCCATGTAGCCGCGCATCTCGGCCTGGGTGTCCCGCAGCACGTCCCGGTAGAATTGATTGAGCCTGCGGCGCTCGGCTATGCGCTCGGAGTTTTCCTTGCGCTGCTGCGAGCCCGTCTCGCGCTTGGCCTTCAGCGCTATGGAGTAGAATTCAGGGATAAGCATGCCGCTTTCCTTGATTATACCCTTGATGATATTCTCGCCGTCCTCCATCTGCTTGGACAGCTCTACTTCCTGCTCGGCCGTAAGCAGGTTTTCCTTGCCTATCTCGCGCAGGTAAAGGCGTATAGGATCGTCCACCGCGCTGTCTTTATCGTTGTAAACCAGGCGCTTCTTGTCCTGCCCGGGGCTGCGTTCTACTTCCTCATGCTCTTTAGGCTCGGCGGGCTCTTCCGCCGGCAGGTCTTCCTCCTCGATCTGAATATGATTCGTCTCGAGTAGGGCCAATACGCCATCGATCTTGTCGGAACTGAGTATATGCTCGGGCAAAAAATCAGAAAGCTCGTCAAAGCTTATGGTTTTCTTAACCTTGCCGTATTCCAGCAGTTTCGTAATCGCGGGGTCGAGTTCAAGATCTCCCATGCCGCTCTTCCTTTATCCGGGATAATTCATTGTCAAGATACATTTTTTCATATAGCAGATCGTTAAGGGAGGTTTCGTCGCCGTCCCGTTCTTCGTCATAGTCCCGTATACGGGACACTATCTTGCGTATGCGTTTTCTTACGCTGCGCTCGCGTATCCTAAAGACGCCATCGGCGATAAAGCGCTCAGGATCCTGCTCGTAGGCGCCGCTCGAAGCGCGCTCGAGGATAAAATTCTTAAGCCCCTCGTCCTGCAGGGCTGCCACTACCGCCGCAAGCCCATTATCGTCCCTGCGGTAACAATCCTCCATGGCTATGAAGGCGTCACGCAGGGCATCGTCTTCAAAGCTGGCCGTATCGAGCGCCGCGCGGGCCTTCTCGAACTGAGCCGGGTGGGCGGCTAATGCCGCCAGAAGCTCCGCGTCGGGACTCGGCACGAAACCGGACGCAGGCTCCTGCCGCTCGCGCTCGCGCGGCTCTACCCGCTTCTGCAAGAATCGATCGAAATCGCTCCGCACTGAAGCCGGATCGACATGCAGGCGCCCGGCGGCGGCCTCCAGGAAGCCGTCGCGCCGCAAAGCGGACGAAAAACCGGCCATAAACGGGAAAACGTACGCGAAAGCGGCCGCTATTCCTTCCGTGCCGCCCCGGTCTTTAAGCTGAACCGCGAAATTCAGAAGGAAATCATCGGCAGTTATAGTCGATTCCGCTTCTTTTTTCAATCGCTGTGGCCCATATTTCTGCATTAGTTCGGCGGGATCCTTGCCTTCCGACAAAACCAAGGCCCGAACCGTTAGTCCGGCGGCCTCGGCTATGCCTATGGAACGCTCGGCGGCTTTCCGCCCGGCCTCGTCGCTGTCGAAGCTGAGCACCAGGGTGGGCGTGTAGCGCTTCAATAGCGCGGCCTGCTGCGCGGTGAACGCGGTGCCCAGCGGCGCCACCGCGTACTCGAGGCCCGCGGCGTGAAAGGCTATGGCATCCATGTAACCTTCGCACAGGAGGGCCTGCCCTTTTTCGCGTATGCCCTTGATGGACGCGTGGAGGCCGAAGAGGTTGTCCTGCTTCTTGAATAGCCGAGTTTCCGGCGAATTGATATACTTCGGCCCCTCGCCGGCGAGCAGCCTGCCCCCAAAGGCTATGACCCTGCCCCGCACGTCCTCTATGGGGAAGAGCAGACGATCGGAAAAAAAGCATACTTCGGGATATTTTGCCGAAAAGAGCCCGCTGTCCTTGAGGAAGTCCGGGGAATAGGATTTTGAGAGCAGGAAACGGTAGAGCCAACGCCTGTCGGCCGGGAGATAGCCGAGCCTGAAACGGGCTATAAGCTCGTCGCTCAGGCCGCGCGAACGGGCATAGTCGAGGGCCGCCTTGCCGCGCGCGTCATCGGTGAGCATGTGATGGACGGTGGCCACGAGGCGCTCGTAGAGTTCGTAGAGGGCGTCCTTATGCCTGGCGGCCCTCTGGGCCTCCGGATCGTCCTCCCCTTCGTAGGACAGCGTTATGCCCGCCTTATCGGCGAGGCGCTCTATGGCTTCAAGGTAGCCGCAGTGCTCGGCCTCCTTGATGAAGGTGATCACGTCGCCGCCCTTTTTGCAGCCGAAGCAGTAAAAGAAGCCCTTGTCCGGATGCACGTTGAACGAGGGCGTCTTCTCGTTGTGGAAGGGGCAAAGCCCCAGGTAGCGCCCCCCGCGGTTCTCCAGCCGCACGTACTCGCCTATGACGCGCACGATATCGCTGCGGGACACTACTTCCTGAATGACATGCTCGGGCAGGCGCTTCATTATGAGCGGGGCTTCACGGCCAGGGCCGCCGCCTGTATATGCTCGTCGAGGCTCTCGGAGAAATAATGCTTGCCCGAAGCCTCGTCCACGAGCCTGAAATAGAGGTAGCGGGAATTGGCCGGGTTGAAGACGGCCGAGAGCGCCACGGCGCCGGGGTTGCATATGGGGGCGGGAGGCAGGCCGGGGAACTGATAGGTATTGAAGGGGTCGTCGATCCGCAGGTCCCGGTCGAAGATACGCGTTGGATGCGGCTTGCCCTGGCGCTCGGTTATGACGTACACCACCGTGGCGCAGGACTGCAGGGCCATGCCTATGCGCAGCCTGTTCCAGAATACGCCGGCCATGAGGGGAGCCTCCTCGGGTATGCGGTACTCGCGCTCCACCACGCTGGCGAGCACGACGTAGCGCCGCAACTCCTCAGGGCTCAAGGAGGAGGACGCAGGCGCGAGCTCGGCGAGCTTGGCACGGAAGGTGGCCACCATGATGCGTATAAGGCTTTCCGCGCCGGCGTCTTCAGGCAGCAGATAAGTATCGGGATAAAGGTAGCCCAGGAAGGAGCCGCCGGGCACGCCGAGCTCGGCGAGAAGGCTTGCGTCGTACACGGCCGCCATGAAGGCGTCCTGGCCGGCTATGCCCGCCCGCTCGGCCGCCTCCGCGACAGCCTTAATGCCCGTTCCCTCCGCTATGGAAACGCGCACGAGGCGCTGTTTGCCCGAGGCCAGCAGCTCTATGATATCCGTCGTGCGCAGCCCGGCCTCGAATTCGTAACTGCCAGCCTTGAGCGCCGCTTCCAAGCCCTTTGACTTGAGGAGGAGCCTGAAATACAGCTCCGAGCGTATATAGCCGCCTTCCAGCAGCCTCCGCGTTATGGCGCCGGCGCTCTCGCCCTGAGCGACCTTGAAAATGGCGCTTGAGCCGGACAGGGCCGGGGCCGGGCTGTCGAGCCGGGCCATGACCGCGCTGACGCCTACCAGGGCCCCGGCTATAAGTATTAGGAGTACTAAGAGCAGAGCCCCGATAGCGGCCGCCCTGGGCTTCTTCGCTGTGTTCATGCTGCCTTCACCTGCCTGCGGATGGATACGAAAGCCTATGCTTGTAACTCTGCTCTAGGTCTTCCATCTCTTCGATAGAGAAATTCTCGTAGAGCAGCGCCCGTATGCCCTCCAGCGCCGAGCGCTGATTGCCGTCAAGCCCGTCTTCCCGGGTCCAGAGGGCCAGATAGAGGCCGGCAAGCTCTGCGCCGCGCAGGGTAAGGCTTTGCGGCTCGTCGGCGAATTGTTCAAATCTCAAGCTCAAGGCCCTCCCGAGCCAATACCACGCTCACGCCGCGCTCTTCCATATGGCTTAAGTACCAGGCGGCCGACTTTAATATGGACTCGATCTTGCGGTCATTGTAACTAGGCTCATGATGGAAGAGTATGAGCCGCTTTATGCGCCATGAAGCCGCGAAATCCGCGGCGAGGCTGAACGACGAATGTCCCCAGTACTGCTTCTCGATCGCCTCTCCCAGAGTATACTGCGCATCGATGATAAGGGCATCGGCATCGCCGAAATATCGCTCATTCTCGGGGCTGCGGTCAAAGTCCTTCGCGTCCAGCTCGGTATCGGTCGAATATATGACCTTTTTGCCGCCCTCCTCGAGGGCGTAACTATAGCAGCCCCCCGGATGGCTCATTGAGCGGTAATGGATGCGCACACCGCCTACGCGCACGCCTTCGCCGTGCAGCTGCACGAATTCCTTGCGCGCCCCCATGGCGTCGAGTCCTATGGGGAAATAGGGAGGGCGCATCTGGCCTTCAAGTATGGCCTTCAAGTCGGGGTCGGGGCTGTAAAAGGCCACGTAGGAGCGGGAATCGAAGGCGGGGCTGAAAAAAGGCAGGCCCTGCACGTGGTCCCAATGGAAATGGGAAAAAAACAAATGCACCGCGGTCGGTTTTTTCGTCGCGGCTATCTCCTGGCCAAGGGCGCGTATGCCCGTGCCGGCGTCGAATACTATGTGGCAGTTTTCCTCCGTGACGAGCTCCACGCAGGCCGTGTTGCCGCCTATAGTCGAAAAGAGATAATCCGGGAGGCGCGCCAGGAAGCGCTCGCGGGCTTCCTGCGATTCGATATCGGCGGGCGCTATGCGCTGCACGATGGAGGATATTTTGCTTTTCAGGTTCGCCGGGCTAATCGGCGTGGGAAGGGAGCCGCGAACGCCCCAAAACCGTATTTTCATCTACTGTCTCCCAGCGCAGCGCGTAATCGAGCACGAGGGCCTTGTTGTCCATACGCGCCATCAAGCGACTTTTTATAAGATCACCGGCTAGCAGGGGTCCCGTGGCTATGCCCGGGCACGATGAAGCCTCCGCGTCCCAATCGGCCCGGCTGTCGAGTATGCCCGGCCAGAATGGATAGGTCGAGCATTGCACGGGCCTAGCCGCGTATACGCCGCAGCCTCCGGCGTCCCAGAATACGCAGTCATAACCGGGCTTCTCCCTTAAGCTTATGCTCCAACCCGTGCCCACGTCTACGGCCCGCGTAAATTTATTGAGGAAATCCCTGAACGGCAGGGACAAATGCCCGAGCAGGCGCTCAATGTCGGGCGCCGACAGGAAAACGAAGCCGGGATCATGGCGGCAGCAGGCCGAACAGCGCGTGCAGCCGAAACGCAGGCCTTCCTGCCAGAAGGGGGTGGGCATACCGGGCTCCTTTAGGGCTTATGCTGAAAAGGCCGCCCAACGGGCGGCCTTTTCACGTTTGGAGAGAGAAGGATTTGAACCTTCGAAGGCTGAGCCAACAGATTTACAGTCTGCCCCCTTTGACCACTCGGGAATCTCTCCGTATCTGACCGGCGCTTCTCGCGAACTGACGGTCTTGAGCCATCTCTCGGAATCGAACCGAGGACCTCGAGATTACAAGTCACGCGCTCTGCCAACTGAGCTAAGATGGCGCCGAACGAGGGGCACTATACCGAAGCGCGGCCCATCGCGTCAATACGCTCCCGGATAAATTAGCGCAGAGGGGCGAAAAATCCCGATTCATCCTTGCCCGAGCGCCCGCGCAGGTACGCTTCCACGGAAAAGGGCAGATACGAGCGGCCGAAGCCGTCGTCTCCCAACGACATGAACGAAAGCCGGTACATGCCGCTGGCCGATGCGCGCAGGGCGTCGGGCACGCCGGCTAGGCCCTCGGGCCGGTCAGCCCGCAATAAGGCGCCGCCGCTGC
>JBGSKZ010000432.1:0-2497 GCA_041741035.1 Treponematales bacterium | reverse complement strand
CTATGCCAATTGGCGGGCAGCCGCGCGCTTTTGCGGCCGCTGCGGCGCGCCTAATCTCGATATTCCCGGAGACGAGGGCCGGCGCTGCGGCGCCTGCGGCGCTCTGTCTTTCCCGCGCCTATCGCCGGCGGTGCTCGTAGTAGCCCGCAAGGGCGATACCCTGCTGCTCGCGCGCAACGCCCAGAATGCCACGGGCTTTTGGAGCCTCGTCGCGGGCTTCGTCGAGCCGGGAGAGACCTTCGAAGACTGCGTACGGCGCGAGCTGATGGAAGAAGTGGGCATAGAGGCCGAGGTGGGAGCGTACGCCGGCTCGCAGCCCTGGCCCTTCCCCGATCAGCTCATGCTGGGTTTCGAGGCGAACTGGGTAGCGGGTGAGCTCAAGCCGGACGGGGAGGAAATAGTCGAGGCCGGCTGGTTCGGGCCAGGGGACCACCCGCCCATACCTAATCCCGGCAGCCTCTCGAGGAGGCTTATCGACAGGGCCTTCGCGCGGATACGGAATGAACGCCGCGCGGAAGCGCCAAGACCGCGCTAGACAGCCGCTCCAAGCGTCCCCACGGTGTTAGGCGGCGCCGCTGCGTTAAGCCGCGCCGCAGTGCCTGCCCAGAAGCAGTTCATAGCCGCGCGCTATGTTCAGCCTGCATTCATCGTCGCCGAGGCCGCGCCTGCGGCCCAGGTAGCCTAAAATCAAGCCGTTCGTAAGCACGAGGAAGAGGTAGGCGTCTTTGCGGAGCTCTTCATAGCGCTCCGGCGACAGGGTATCCCGTACGAATTCCATGCCCCTGGTATAGAGTTCTCGCACGCGCGGATCCTGGCTCCTGGCGCCGATGCCGCTCTGGAACATAAAGCGGTACATATTCGGGTGCTCCAGCGCGAATGAGAGCAGCGCCTCCGATGCCCGCTTAAAGACGACGCAGGGATCGCCCTCGTCGGCTATATACGCGCTACCCTGGGGCATTATTCCTTTATTGAGCTCGCCGAAACCCATGATAATGACTTCGTCCAGTAGCTCTTCCCGCGCCAGGTAATTGTATACCGTCATATGCGATAGGCCTAAGCCTTGAGCCAGCTTGCGCGCCGAGAAGCTGTCGTAACCGTCTTTATCGATCAAGGTATAGGCCGTCTGCACGATATCCTGCGGATCGGCCACGATGCGATGTCGTCCCATAGCTAGGCATAGTACACGCAATCGCCTCATTAAGGGCCTAAAATAATATCACTTCGGAAAGGGCCGCCCGCTGTGCCGGCGCTTTCCGGGGGCAACGCGGCCACAGGCAACGCTTCCCCCGGAAAGCCGGCCTGCCTAAGGCAGGTACTCGGCGTTGATATGACGCAGCGACTCCAGGAGGTTCCGCTTGGCCCGCGGGGAGCCCCCGGTAAGCGCCTCGACGCGGCCGCGCACGCGGTCGCGCTCTGAATGGTCGTTATAGCCGCAGCTACAGCTGCTCGCCAGTATGCCCAAGGCCTCAGCCAGCTCGACTATCTGCCGCTCTTCCACCAGGTAGAGCGGGCGTATTACCTTAAGCGGGTACTTTCTGTAGCGTACTACCGGCGGCATGGTAGAAAGCTCGGCCTTGCGCAGCATGTTCATAAAGAGGGTCTCAAGGACATCGTCGAGGTGATGGCCCAAGGCCACGGCCGTATAACCCTGCTCCATGGCGTAGCGTATCAGCTCCGTGCGCCGCTGCGTGCTGCACCAGTAGCAGTTCATGGCGCGCCCGGGCTTAAGCCTGCCCAGCACGGCCACGTCGAGCGTGACGAGGGGCAGGCCCCAGAGAGCGTATTCCTCGGCGAGGCGTTCGGACATGGAGTCCGGCGCGAAGTCATTGCGTATATGCAGGGCGGTCAGCTCGGCGTCGAGCCTCCCCTGGGCCTTTTTCAGGGCCAGGTCCCTCGCAAGCACGGCGGAATCCTTGCCTCCCGACGCCCCTATGAGCACCCGGTCCCCCGGGCGTATCATATCCCAGGTCTTCAAGGCCTTCACCACGAGGCCGTCCACGGCGTGGGCTATACTCTTGTGCATGGGCGCAGGGTAGCATATCTGCCCCCGGCGCGGCGATGGGCCGCTGCAGTCCGACTAAAAAAAATGGAACCGGAGCCGAGCTCGCGGCGACCCCGTTAACGGAGGCATAGCATGAAGGCAAAAAATAAGATGTGGGCGGCCCTGGCCATAGCGCTGCTCGGCTCGGGACTGGCGTTCGGGCAGGCGCGGCAGGATCCCCCCAAAGCCGCGCAAACGGAGCGTTTGGCCCTCGAGGAGGCTCGGCGCGATTTTCAGCGGCTCGAGCTTAGCCGGGAAGAGCTGGCGGGACTTCGGGAGCTCGTGGCCAAGGAGCAGAGGTCGGTCGAGCAGGAGCGCGCGCGTATACGCGAAGCGCAGGCGCGCCTGGCCCGGCTCATGCTCGATGCTAAGCCCGACATGGACGCCATACGGGCCACGGTACGCGATAGCCTCGAGGCCGAATATCGCATACGCATGGTTCAGATCGAGCGCAAT
>JBGSKZ010000431.1:0-9466 GCA_041741035.1 Treponematales bacterium | reverse complement strand
AGCTCGATATCATCGGGATCGAAGCCCATGAAACGCGCGGCCGCGCGGTCGGTCTCCACGGCCTGGTCTCCCGCTATGATGGCCCGCGCGTCCACGGGAAAGACCGGCGCGGGGCACTCTCCCTCGCCGCCCACAACGCCGTCTATAAGCGTAAGGTCGGGCTTGAAGAGGTAGAGCATATCCACGAGCTTATGGTTTATGAGCCGGTTGTGGTCGCGGTGACGCAGGTTGTAGGGTATGACGCCCATGGCGTTCTTGAAGCCCAGGGTTAGCTTGGTATACAGGTTCGTTTTGAGCTTGGGTACCGATACGTACGAGGCTTCGCCCCGAACCACGGCCGAAAAGATCCTGGGCACGAGGATTTCCTTCTGGACCCGGGCCTTGGGTAGGTAGTAGCGGTCCATCGGCTCCTCCTCCAGCGCCACGAGGCCGCAGCCGCGGTGCCTGGCGAGGCGGTCCACGCCCGAAAGCAGGAAGGAGGCGCGGGTGGGGGAGCCCCTGCCCGAGGATTCCACGATGCTCACGGATGAGGCGCGCGGGGCGAGCCAGAGCACGAGCGCGTCAAGCACGCGCGGGTCGGTGGTTTCGGGGTAACTCGGAGCCTTGGTGCCGAGGTCCCGGTATACGAGCACGAGATTGGGCTTTACCAGCGCCGGCTTGCCCCGCAGTCTTTCGCCTATGCCCGTCTCCGCGTCGAGGCGGTCAAGCGCCGCGTGCACCGCCGCCCGTATGGCCCTTACCTCGGGTCGGGCTTCCCAGGCGGCGCTGCCGTAATCGCGGCCAAGCGCCACGCAATCGCGCGCGTAAGCTCCCGGGGGCAGCCGCTCGAATACGACGACGCTCACGCGGCTTGCCTTAGCTATACCGCCGGCGCGGCCGGGAGCGGCTTGCCGGTGTCGGGCTTGAGCCTTAAGGCTTCGCGGTAATTCCGCACCATGGCGTCGAGCGGCACGCTCTTGCCCTTGAGCGGTCCCCGCTCCAGGGGAGGATGGCCCGCGAGCCGCGGATGATAGGAGTAGCCCGCGAGGCTGCCCGGCTTTTCGCCCACGGCCTGAGGCCTATGCAGCGCATTGAAGGCGGCGCGGCCGGCCTGGATGCGCCGCCCTATTTCCATCCACTCGTCGGGCGTACGCGTATCGCCGGTTACGGCGTTTAAGAGCTCGAAGAAGCGCCAGTGCTGCAAGCCGGTAATGAGGGCGAAGAGGCAGCCCCCGGCGGAATCCAGGAGCTGCTTGAGGCAGGCCATGGCCGCGGACTTCAGGGCTTCCTCTTCGCTCGCCTCGTACTCGCGGGCCTTGGCGTAGGGCCTCGTTACCGCGGGCGCCCAGGACACGTAGTCCCACAGGTGGCTCACGTTGTAGTACACGGCCGCGGCTATGGTGTGCCTGCCGGGCGTGGGGTCGGCGGCGAAGGCCACCGCCATCATAGGATCGAGCCTGCCGTCGTGCATGCCCGGCTCCTGCCCTCCCGCGTGCACGGCGAAGGCTTCGCTGCCCTTGCCTATGCGTTTCGCGGCCTTGGCCACGCCGTCGGCTAGTATATCGCCTATGCCCTCGCGGGCTACCATCAGCTTCAACAGGGCCACGATGGCGTCCTTGTCGCCCCAACGCAGCTCGAGCCCTCCCGTGTCCGCCTTGCTTATGATGCCGTGCTCGAAGCACTCCAGGGCGAAGGCAACGGTGGAACCCGCCGATATGGTATCGAGGCCGGAGCGGTTGCACAGGTCGTTGCAGAGGAACACCGTTTCCAGGTCGTCGTTCAAGAGGAGCGGGCCGAAGGCGCAACAGGTTTCATACTCGGGCTTGTGCATATGGGCGCCGAGGGCTCCCGTGCCCGCCGCGTCGCATATGCCGCCGCAGCCTATGACGCAGGAGTAGCAGTGGTACTTTTTCGTCTCGCGGCCAACGATGAGGTCGGGATTCAGCTTCTGATAATGGGGCGCGGCGTAGTCTTGCACCGAGCCGCCCCAGTTGCGCACCGGCGAGTCGCCATTGGCGAGGCCCGCCGTGTTGTTGTATATGGTGCCCCACTTCTTGAAGATGCCGGCTATCATGATGCCGTCTATGGGGAATACGGTCTTTAGGCCCAGGGCCTTGCCCATGAGGGGCAGGTAGCGGCCTTTGAGGAAGCCCGGCAGGTTCATGCGGCTTACGCGCTCCGTGTAAGCCTTGGAAAGGGCCTTGGTATCCTCCGGCCTGGCGCAGGGTATCTTGGTGGAACCCGACAGCACGAGCGCCTTGAGTTTCTTTGAGCCCATGACCGCGCCCACGCCCGAGCGCGCCGCGTAGCGGCCTCCGTCGTTGGATATGCCGGATATAAGCGATAGCCGTTCGGCCGCCTGGCCTATCGTCGCCACGGCCGGCTTGCGCCCGCCCTTGGCCGAGGCCATGAGGCGCTCCTCGGTATCCACGGCGTCCAGGCCCCAGAGTTCCGAGGCGTCCTCGAGCCTCGGGCCGTTTTCGTCGGCCACGAAGCGCACGGGCTTGGCCGCAATGCCCTTGAATAAGATGGCGTCCCAGCCGCAGCGCTTTATGGCCGGAGCCAGCGTGCCGCCGCAGTTCGCGTCGCCCCAGCCGCCGGTAAGCGGGCTTTTCGTACATACCATCCAGCGGCCGGTCATGACCGCGCCGCTGCCGGTGAGCCTGCCGGGCAGGAAGGCGAGCACGTTATCGGGTCCTAGCGGATCCGCCCCAGCCGGTATCATGCTCGAGAGCAGGTGAACGGCCAGGCCCATACCGCCTATCCATTGGCCGTATAGCGCGGGCTCCAGGATTTTTTCTTCTATGGATGACGAAGCCAGGTCCACGACGAGAATTTTGCCCATTTGACCGCTCATGCTTGTTCCTTTCATCCGCCCGAGGCCAGCGCGAAGAACGACACGACGTCTCCGTCTTTAAGGGTGGTATCCAGGCGCGCTTTCTCGTAATTCACCAGGCAGAGCCTCGCCGCCCCGCGCCTGAAGGGCAGCCTGAGCGCCTTAAAGAGCTCATTTAAGGTGGCGCCCTCAGGAAGGCTGACGAAGCCGCCCTCGTCTATAGCCGCTATCCTGGCGAAGGGCGGCGCATATACGCGAATACGCATTCAGGAAACCTCTGCCCATGGTAGCACGAGTCCACAAGCGCCGCAATCCAAAACGCCAGCCCTTGACTCGTACTGTCCTCGCGGTATATAAAGTCCGTGCAGATCAATTTCCCGCCCAGATGGTGAAATTGGCAGACACGCTAGTTTCAGGTACTAGAGTCCGAAAGGATGTGGGGGTTCAAGTCCCCCTCTGGGCAAAAAAGCACGTATGGCGCTACCGCGCCGTACGTGCTTTTTTATAAGCCCAGAGGGGGACTTGTTTCGCGCCCGCGGCTAGCGGGCCTTAAACCCCTACCTTGCGAATTCGCGCGAAGCGCGATACCGAGGATGCGTCGCGAGCTAGCGAGCGTGAGGCGCAGGACGACAGCGCGCTTTCAGCGCGCCATCCAATCTATTTCCATCTACTCGAACGAGCGAAGCTCGTATGCGCCGAAAGCATCCGAGGCGGGCTGGAGCGCCGCCGGCAGGACGCCGGCGCGCGTAAGCCAAGTCCCCCTCTGGATGCGCTGCGAGACTCGCAGCAGCGCAGGGGGAGACAGCTCCCTGTTCGGAGCGGTCGGGGGGTATCCCCCCTCTTTGAGACTCGCAGCATCATAGGGTCTGGGGTATCCCCAGCACATTGAGGCACGTTCAGCGCGAAAGCGCAGAACGTGCTTTTTTTATAAGCCCAGAGGGGGACTTGAACCGAAGCGTCCGCGCCGCGAAAGCGGCGAAAAGCGCGCAGGAAGCGCGCGTAAGGACGCGGAGGCGAGCTGGAGCGCCGCCGGCAGGACGTCGGCGTGCGTAAGCCAAGTCCCCCTCTGGATGCGCTCAAGTTTCCGTGCGATCGAGCTAGGGCCTACGGGGTGAAATATTTTTCCGCCACGAAGAGCTTCCAGAGCGATTCGAATTCGGCAACCGAAACGCCAAAAGCCTCCGGTATATCCCCGCCATTGCGTATAAGCTCAAGCACGGCCGGCATGCCCCAGCTGGCCTTCATAAATTCGACCAGCAGGTACCCGACTTTGTATATGCGCGTCTCGCCGGCGCCTATATCGCCGTTCAATTCGGCGATACTGGGGAAGTTCCCTTCCGCCATGTACGGGATCGCGCGCGGATCGAAGAATTCCCCGGATTCATAGACGGCTATGGCTTCCCACAGCCATCGCGGATTATTAATGAAGCGCCTGTTCACGTATAGGGACACGGTATGCGCGTACTCATGGAGCGCGTCCTGGGCAAGGCCGGGAGTGGACAGGAGCTCTATCCTGTTGGCGTTCGCTATGTAGCCGGTGACGCCGAAGTAACGCCCTCCAATGAGCTGCTCCATGGTTGCCAGGTGTTCCTTCCAATCGCCCCTCACGTGTATGGTACGGGAGCCGGCATCCTTGACGCCCAGGTCAGCTTTGATGCGGGCGGCGTTCAGCTCCAGTAGCCGGAGCATGGGCGCTAGCGCCTTGGAATCCACTCCCTGATGCAGCTTGAACGTAAATTCGCCGGCTAGGTATACGCGGGCGTCGCCTTCCATGCGCACGCTTGCGCACGATGCGAGTCCAGCGCTGAGCGCGAGCGCCAGTGCCACTGACCATCGCATGCCGCGGTAGCGAGCGAGGAGCCTTCCCGGCGCGTTCATCATCATGAATTCCCCCGATTCCATACTCGCGACATAATCAGCTGCCTAGAGCAAGATGCTCCATAGTATACCGGGCTGAAAGGCCTGGCTATACGGTTTCAAAGCCTCGTAGACGGCGTAAAAGGACAGCTAGGAATCCTTTTCCGCTTGGCAGTGTTGATAGTGGAGATAATTGGAATTCTATTTGACGAAAAGGCAACTAATAGCGAATTATGGACTATAGTATAGCTTAATGAAATACGCTCAGGAGCAGGCGGTGAGTACGGGCAGAAAGCATATTCTCCTCGTGGAGGACGAAGCCCTCATAGCGCTGAGCGAGAAGAGCTCGCTCGAGCGCTACGGCTATGAGGTCGTAACGGTAAGCACCGGCGAAAAAGCGGTGGCGCTTATCGAAGAACGGCACGGCTTCGACCTCATCCTCATGGATATCAATCTAGGCCGGGGCATAGACGGCACGGAAGCCGCGGCGCGCATACTGGCCAAGCAGGAACTGCCCGTATTGTTTTTATCGTCCCATACCGACCCTGAAATCGTGGACAAGACCGAGAAGATCACATCCTACGGCTATGTGGTGAAGAGCTCGAGCATTACCGTTCTCGACGCTTCCATCAAGATGGCATTTAAGCTCTTTGAGGCCTATAAGAATAGCAAGGAACTCAACAATAGGCTTGAGGCCACCTTCAACGCCCTGCCAGACCTCCTGTTCGAGGTGGGCCTCGACGGCATGTACTACGACGTGCGGTCGACCGACGAGGAACTGCTCTACAAGCCCCTGCCGGACTTGCTCGGCAAAAGGATACCCGAGGTACTGCCGCCAGACATCGCCTCCACTATCATGGCGGCTATCGCGGAAGCGGAGGAGCATGGCAAATCCTTCGGCAGGCAATACGAGCTGCCGGTTCCCTTGGGCCCTTGCTGGTTTGAGATAGCGGTGTCCCGCATCAAAAGCCCCGGCAAGGAATCCCGCTTTATTTTGATGTGCCGTAACGTAAGCGACCGCAAGCAGGTGGAAGAGAGCTTGCGCGCCGAGCGACAGCGCCTCGCCGGCATAATCGAGGGCACCAACATAGGTACCTGGGAGTGGAACGTAGCAACGGGCGAGACCGCCTTTAATGAGCGCTGGGCCGAAATCGTAGGCTATACGCTTGAAGAGCTATCGCCGCTATCGATAAGCACCTGGACCGGCTTATGCCATCCAGAGGATTTGATAAAGAGCAAGAGCCTGCTTGAGCGGCATTTCAGCGGAGAGTTGCCGTACTACGAGTGCGAATCGCGCATGAGGCATAAGGACGGCCATTGGGTATGGGTCCTGGACAGGGGTAAGCTCATGTCCAGGACGCCGGAGGGCAAGCCCCTGCTCGCTCTGGGCACGCACCAGGATATTACCGAGCGTATGCGCCTTGAGCAAAGTTTGCGAGAAAACGAGGAACGCTACAAAAAAGCCGAGTTGGTGGCGCGGCTTGGCGGCTGGGAATATGACCCGGTGGCGAATTCCTTCTGGGGCTCTGACGAGGCTAAGCGCATCTACGGCCTTGATCCGGATTCCGGGGGGTTCTCCGCCGACGAGGTAATGGCCTGCGTGGTCGAGCGTGATAGGGTCGATCAGGCTATGATAGACCTGCTCGAAAAGGATAAACCCTATGACATCGTCTTTGACATCATCGCGCGGGGCTCAGGGGAACGGAAGACTATAAACTCTGTGGCGGAACTGATACGGGACGCGGAAGGAAAGCCTATAAAAGTCTCCGGCGTGCTGCAGGAGATAACGCGGCAGCGAAGGCTGGAAATGGCGCTTTCACAGCGGCAGACCCTGCTCGGCCAGGCCGAAAAGCTGGGCCGGATAGGCGCTTGGGTGCTCAACCTGGATACCCGTAAGCAGGACTGGTCCGAGGAGACCTTCAGGGTCCTGGACTTGGATCCCGCCGCCGGCGAACCCGCCCTTGAGGATATGCTCAATTATTTCCAGCCCGCGTACCGAGACGCCGCGCTGAGCGCGCTAAAGGCGGTGGAGCTTCGGGGCGAAAGCATGAACGGGGAATGGGAAATCAAGACGAAATCGGGCAAAAGGCGCTGGATACATATGGTGGCTAGCCCGTATCGCGAAGGCGGCCGTATAAGCCATATACTGGGCTCCCTGCGGGATATTACCGCGGACAAGCTCGCCGAACTGCAGATAAAGAGCCTGCTCGCGGATAAGGAGCTCATACTTAAAGAGGTGCATCACCGCATCAAGAATAATATGGATATGATAGGCAGCTTGCTTACGCTGCAGGCTTCCTCGATAGCTGAGCCCGCGGCCGTAGCCGCCCTGCAGGACGCGCGGAGCAGGGTGCAGAGCATGATGGTGCTGTACGAAAAGCTCTACCAGGCTCAGAATTATTCCGAGCTGACGCTCGAGCGCTATCTTTCTCCTTTAGTCGACGAGATCGTAAGCAACTTTTCTCATGGCGCTAGCATTGGGGTAGAGAAGCATTTTGACGCCACGGCCCTCGATATGAAGCGTTTGCAGGCCATAGGCATCATCGTCAATGAGCTGATCACGAACGTCATGAAATACGCCTTCGTCGGCCGGCGCGCCGGCAGGATTTGGGTAAACGCGGCCCGCGTGGACGAGCGCATAGAGTTGAGCGTGAGCGATGACGGCGTGGGCATACCCGAGGGCGTGAATTTCGAGGACAGCGGCGGCTTTGGCCTCATGCTTATCAATACGCTTACGAAACAGCTTGACGGCTCCATCCGCATAGAACGGGGATCGGGCACCAAGGTAGTGCTGACGATAGGACTTTAATGGGGCCGGCCCGGTACGGGCCTTAAGCTTCCAGGACGACGCGGTTACGCCCCGTCTGTTTGGCGCGGTACAGCGCGGAGTCGGCGCAGGCTATAATGCGCGAGAGCTCGGCGGCCGGCTTGGCGGCGTCCACTTTGGTGGCGTACACTCCCACGCTTACGCTAATGCGCAGGTCCGGATATTCGGGTATGAGGCAGAATTCCACCGCGCTGCGTATGCGCTCCGCTGCTTCAAGGGCGGCTTTCTCGCAGGCGCCAGGCAGTATGGCGGCGATTTCCTCCCCTCCGTATCGGCACACCACGTCGCCGTCGCGCAGTATCTTCCTGCAGAGCTGGCCGAGTTCTCGGAGGACGGCGTCGCCCGCCTGGTGGCCGAATTCGTCGTTCACCTGCTTAAAGCGGTCTATGTCTATCATGAGGCAGGATGTGCATTCCCGGGGCTCGGCTAGGACGATGAGGCCGCGCTCCTCAAGGCGTCGGCGCGTGCCCAGGCCGGTGAGCCAGTCGGTGCCGGCCAGCTGCTCCGACGCGGTGAAGCGCAGGGAATTGGCCAGGGCTATGGCGGCCGAGTCGCTGAAGGACAAGGCACGGCGTATGCTCTGGCCATCGAAGGCATGGGCGTCGCGCGACAGGAACTCGAGTACGGCCAGCACCCGGTTACGTATAATGAGGGGGAGGCAGAGCCTTGCCCGCGCTTTGTAGCCGCCATAATCCTGCAGCTCGCCGGCCGCGGGGCCGCCGGATTCGGCTATGGGCCTGCGTTCGTTGGCGGCGCGGAGGGGCAGGGCTTCCTGCCCTATGCTGGCTACGGGATCTATGCCGCTGCTGCGCACGCAGACGAGGCTGTCGTTTTTCGGGGTCCACACCAGGGCCGCCGCGAAGTTCAGTATGGAGCGCGCCTGCGCGAGCACGCTGTCTATGGCCTCGACGGCGTCCAGGTTGCTGGAGGCCAGGGTGCCCGCCGTGCGCAGCAATTCCGCGTCGGCTAGCTGGCTTTCCGCGCGGCTGCGGGCGGCGCGCTCTTCCTCGAGCTCGTCGCGCAATTCGCTTATTTCCAGGTCCACGCCCACGGTAAGGCTGGGCACGCCCTTCTCGTCGCGTTCGAGGACGAGGGTCCGGTGCCTTATTACCCGCCACTGGCCCGCGCTGTTCCTTATGCGGTATTCCCCGCTCCAGGCGTCGGCGCCGCCCGAGTATACGCGGTCCCACTCCTCAAGCACGCGGTCCCGGTCTTCGGGGTGCAGCAGCTCGCGCCAGCGGTCGGCGCGCAGGTCGTCGGCGTCATAGCCCAGGTCGGTCCATAGCGTGTTGGGTATGCATGCGCCGCTCGAATAGTCCTTGAGGAATACGCCAAGGCCGCGGAGTATGGCCGGCAGCTTGCCCGAATCATAGAGGCGCGCGAAGAGCTCTCTATCGGCCTTTTTTAATTTTGAACTCATGCGGGAGCTACCCTCTAGTATCCGGTATGGCGCCTGAAGGCTTATGCCCATGATAGCGCCAAGCCGCGCGCTCTGTAAAGGCGCCGATAGGCGCCCTTTTCGGCTAGCTGCCGGCGCTTTCGTAGGCCCGCAGTCCGGCTTTCCAGGCCAGGCCGGCCAGGGCGCTGGCTATGGCGCCCGCCGCCAGGGAGCCGAAGATGCCCAGCGCTAGAGGCTCGCGGCCGAGCAGCGCGGCCGCCGGGTAATAGGAAGTGAAGGCGAAGGGCAGAACGAAGGTCATGACGAAGCGCAGGGCCCCGGGGAATATGCCCACCGGGTACATGGCGAAGTCGGCTACCTTGTAAGCGGCGAAGAGGTAGCCCTGCGAATTCTTTACCCAGAAGGCCGCCGAGGCGAGGGTAAGCTTTACGGCCGCGTAGATGAGGAAGCCTCCCGCTATAGCCGGCGCGAGCAGGGCCAGGCGCAAGGGGTCGGGGCCGAGGCCGAGTCGGGACCAGGCCACGCTTAATATCGCCACGCCCGCCACGAGCTCTCCTGCGCCGTCGGG
>JBGSKZ010000430.1:0-7798 GCA_041741035.1 Treponematales bacterium | reverse complement strand
TGGCCGACGGCCGGTATATGAGCTTCTGCAAGGATATCACGGACCGAAAGCGCGCGGAGGAAAAGCGGGAGCTCTACTATCGCGCCATCAACGCCTTGGACCAGGCCGTCGTTATTACCGACTCCGAGGGACGCATCCTCGAGCTTAACTGGGCTTTCGCCAAGCTCTATGGCTACGGGCTCGACGAGGCCGCGGGCCAGACGCCCCGGGTGCTTAATCCGGGCAGGGCCGTGTACCGCAATATGGGCTATACTGACGAGGAATACACCGCCCTCTTCGAGGACATGTGGAAGGCCGTCAAGGATCCTCAGCGCGGCACCTGGGAAGGGGTGGTCATTAACCGGCGCAAGGACGGAGCCCTCGTCTGGGCGAATCTGCACCTGAGCGCGGTATACGATGGCTCCGGCCGCGTACAATACCTGATAGGGCTGCCCTTCGACATATCCGAGAGCCGCAAGCGGGAAAAGCTCGATAAGATAGAGCTTTATTCGACTATAGCCTCTTTAGCCGAACTCAGGGATAACGAAACGGGCAACCACATGCGGCGCGTGGGCATTTTAGCCAGGCTCCTGGCCAAAAACCTGGATATGCCCGAGAAATACTGCGACGATATCGAGGTCTTCGCCCCCATGCACGACATAGGCAAGGTCGGGATCATGGATTCCATATTGCTCGCGGAGCGCAAGCTTACGCCCGAGGAATGGGCCGAGATGCAGAAGCACACCCTGCTCGGCTACAATATCGTCAAGGGCAAGAAAGAACTCGACATGGTGGCCGCCATCACCCTGCGCCACCATGAGCGCTTCGACGGCACGGGCTATCCGGGAGGGTTAAGGGGCGAGGACATACCCTTCTCCGCGCGCATCACCGCGCTCATAGATGTGTACGACGCGCTCCGCAGCGAGCGCCCCTATAAGCGGGCCTGGACCCATGCAGCCGCCGTATCCGAGATTCAGGCCTTCTCGGGCACGCACTTCGACCCGCGCATCGTAGCCTGTTTCTTAAACCTGGAAACGAGCTTCGCCGCGATATACGACGAGCTTTCCTGATCGGGCTTATTCGTCCAGGTACACTTGCCAGCCCACGCCGAATTTATCCACGAGATAGCCGTGGAAGGGCGACCAGAATTGGGGGCTTAAGTCCATGACTATCGTGGCGCCTTCCTTGAGCTGCGCCCAGTAGCCGCGAAGGGCCTGCTCGTCCTTCGTGCTTACCATGATGCTTACGCTGTCGCCGAAGCTCACGGATGATCCGGGCATGGCGTCCGATAGCATGAGGCAGCCGCCCTCAAAGTAGAGCTCGGTATGCATGACCAGCTTACCAAGCTCGGGATCCAGCGGATTGGCGGGATCGGGCGGCATTTCCGAGAAGTTCATGATCTTGGGTTCAGGCGCTTTGAAGGCTTTGGCGTAGAAGGCCGCCGCCTCCCGGCAATTGCCGTTGAAATTCAGGTATGCCGTTACTGCCATGCTCGGCTCCTTGCTTATGGAGATTCGCCTTATGGCGCGCCGATGCGCGTTCGGTAATCAACTATAAGACAGGATAATACCTTAGTCCAGAGGTAATGAATACCTAGTTCCCCGAAGCTTGTTGCTGAGCCGGCGACTATGCATGGGCTTGTGGCGCAACGGGCAAGCCTACGCTAGCTGATGCGGCGCTTTTGCTAAAACCATAAGCTTCGGGGAACTAAGTTCGGGCAACTAGCCTCGGGCGACTAAAATGGGCTCAACGCCAGCAGACTTCCGCTCGCGCGCAGATATCCTCGCCCCGCCTGAGCTCGCAGCTATGCCGCGGGCTGTCGCCCAAGGCGGGCAAATCGGCCCAAAAGGCGGCCAGGGTATCGCCGGGTAGGGCTTCGAGGGAGAATTCTACGCTTAAGGCCGCTAATTCGCCCCGGGCGCGCTTTTCGGCGGGAGGGGCGTCGCAGAGCCAAGCTATGAGGTGTGCGTTGTTCACATGCCCGTTATGGTCTATATGGCGTTCCCTCGCCGTCTGCTTGAAGGCTTCGGTCCAGGCCGCCGAGGCTTCCGGCCTGCCCACGGTGTAATCGGCATTGCTGATGGCCCGTGGCCGGTCGCAGACTGTGTCGGCCGATATGACGTTTTGGGCGCGCAGGGGGCGACGTGCCTGCAGGTCTACCACGAGGTAGGCGTAGGATGCGCGGGCTATAGGCTTATCGGAGCCTTCGCCTATGAGCTCGAAATCGCGGAGGGCGAATAAGCGCTCGAAGCCCGCCGGCCAGGTACGCACGGCGACGCGTTCGCCCTCATGGGGTTCGCGTTCCACCCGTATGTCCAGCCGGGAGAGCATCCAGGTTAGTTTGCGCGCGTCCATGTCCGCCGCGCCGAAGCCCAGGGCATCCGCGTTTACGGAGGCGGCTTCCTGGAACAGATTGGCGAGCGCTAGCGGCCTAAAAGAGCCGCCATAGCCGCAATCGTAACCGCGTATGGCGAATTGGAGTTCAAGAGGGCTTATGCTGGACACGGTAGCGCTCCTTTTATGGCCTATCCTATGCTACTATGATGGCCGCAGAATAATTCGAAATGCGCCGCCCGGCGGCGCCAAGGATATACTATATGAAAATAGGCATCACCGGCGCTTATGGCTTCCTTGGCGCCACCATTGTAGCAGAAGCCCTGCGTCAAGGTCACGAGCTGCGCGCTTTTTATTCTAGCCGCAGGGAACATCCCCTGTTCGATAATAAAGACCTGGACATGAGCCCGCTTACGCTCGGCCCCGAGTGCCGCCCGGATTTAAGCGGCCTGGACGCGCTCATCCACGCGGCGGGGGCGGTGAGTTTCCGCGCGGCCGACAAGCGCTCGAGCTGGGATATAAACGTGCTCGGCAGCCGCGCGCTCTATGAAGCGGCCCTGCGGGACGGCCTCAAGCGTTTCGTGGACCTGTCCAGCGTGAACGCGCTTGGGTCCCTGGACGGCAATGAGAGCGACGAGTTGCGTTTTGCCGCCTATGATCCAGCCTATCCCAGCCAATTTTCCAGCCCCGAGGAGGCCCTGGCCGCGGCGGACGCGAGCCTAGCCGGCGATTACCGGGCGGTACGGCGCTCCCGCGTCATGTACTTTGATTCCAAGCTCGCCGCCTATGAGCTGTCTCGCCGCTACCATCGCGAGCGCGGCCTGCCCGTGATAACGGTGTTCCCCGGCACGGCCGTGGGCCCTGGCGAACTCAATGGCGGGATAGGTTCGCTCGTGGACCTGGTATGGCAGGGCGAATTGGGCATAGTCCCCGCGGGCAGCACGAGTTACATGGACTCAGGGGACTTTGCACGCGGCTGCCTCTTGGCTTTGGACAGGGGCCGGCCGGGACAGGGCTATATACTGGCGGGCAGGGACGAGGATACGATGAGTTACCGGGATTTTTTGCTGCGCGTGGCCGCCGTGGCCAGGAGCGAAGACCCGGCATCCGCGGCGCGACGGCGCATAAGGGTGGTACCGCCCGGGCTGGCTATTATGCTGGCGCCTCTGGCCGAGCGCTTCCTGCCGTCGCTCAAGCTGACGAGCGCGCTGGTGCTTTCCGGCTGCCTCAGGCAGCGCTATAGTTCCGCCAAGGCTATGCGCGAGCTGGGCTACGCGCCGACGAGCGATCTGGACGATTCTATCAGGGCATGCCGCCGTTTCAATCTTGCGCACGCGGCATCGAAGAATTGAGGAGCTATCCATGCCTAAGCGCATAGCCTTGACAGGCGTTACCGGTTTTATCGGCGCTCACGTGCTTGAGCGCCTCCTTTTGGACGGGCATCAGATATCCTGCCTGGTGCGCGCGGGCCGCGTCTTCGACCGGCTTCCCGGCGTGCGCTACTGCGTGGGCGAGCTCCGCGATCCCGATAGCCTCAGGGAACTGCTGGACGGCGCTGAGACGGTAGTGCATTTGGCCGGGCTTACCCGGGCTAAGACCGAAGCCGAGTATAATGAGGTGAACGCCCTGGCCGTGGAGCGTCTCGTCGCCCTTGCCCGCACGGTGTCGCCCGCCTTTGAGCACATCGTGGCCATGAGCTCGCTCGCCGCCATGGGACCTGCCCGGGACGAGTCGGGCATTTGCGAGGATGAGCCCTTCCAGCCCATCACGCCCTATGGCCGCAGCAAGGCCCTCCTTGAGAGCCTCGCCGCGCCCGACGTAGCCTGGACCTTCATACGCGCGCCGGGCGTGTACGGGCCCCGCGATAAGGATTTTCTCCAATATTTCAAGCTGGTAAACAAGGGCTTGCGCCTGGTCATAGGCAAGCGCAACCTCATGTCGCTCGTGTACGTAAAGAACCTCGCCGACGCCATCGCCGCCTGCGTGCAAAAGCCTGAGGCCCGGGGCGAAGCCTTCTTCATCGCCGACGAGGGCTGCTATGACTGGGACGATATAGGCCATATGATAGAGGCTTGCCTGGAGAAGAAGACGCTACGGCTGAGGGTGCCTTTCTGGGCCGTGCGCGTAGCCTCGCTTTTTAGCCTCCTCGCCATGCCCTTCGTGCGGGTGCCGCCCTTGCTCAATAAGCATAAGCTCGCCGAGATGAGCCAGGAATATTGGGTGGTATCCACGGAAAAAGCCAGGAAAATTCTAGGCTATTCGCCGCGCATAGATACCAAAACGGCCTTCTGCGACACGGCGCGCTGGTATGCGGAACAGGGCTGGCTTTAAAAAAAGCACTAAACATTTGTGTAGCTACTTGCCTTGCCGGGGCCAGTGGCGCTATGTTTGCCTGCATCATGGATAAGCTCATCGTAAAAGGTGCCCGAGAGCACAACCTCAAGAACATAGACCTGGAACTGCCGCGGGATAAGCTCATCGTCATATCGGGCCTTTCGGGCTCGGGCAAGAGCTCGCTGGCCTTCGACACTATCTTCGCCGAGGGGCAGCGTCGTTACGTGGAATCGCTGTCAGCCTACGCCAGGCAGTTCCTCGGGCAGATGAAAAAGCCCGACGTGGACTTCATCGAGGGTCTGTCGCCGGCCATATCGATAGAGCAGAAGACCACGCATCGCAACCCGCGCTCCACGGTGGGTACGGTCACCGAGATATTCGACTATTACCGCCTCCTGTACGCGCGCATAGGCACGCCGCATTGCCCTAAATGCGGCCGCGAGATACGCGAGCAGGGCATAGACCAGATCCTCGATACCATCATGTCCTGGAAAGCGGGCAGCAAGCTGCAGGTGCTCGCCCCCGTAGTACGAGGCAAAAAGGGCGAGCACCAAAAGGTGCTCGAGGACGCGGTGAAGCAGGGCTTCGTCCGCGCCAGGGTAAACGGGGAGGTTCTTTCGCTCGACGAGAAGATTACGCTCGACAAGCAGAAGAAGCATACCATTGAGGTGGTCGTGGACCGGCTCAAGCTGTCCGAGGACGGACGCAGGCGCTTAGCCGAGGCCGTAGAGGCGGCTTTGCGCATAGCCGACGGAATAGCCATCGTTACCCGGGAGAAAAACGGCGTGGAGGTGGACGAATTCTTCAGCCAGCGCGGCGCCTGCCCCGACTGCAATATTAGCCTGCCCGAGCTTGAGCCCCGCCTCTTCTCATTCAATACGCCGCATGGCGCCTGCCCCGCCTGCACGGGCCTGGGCCTAAAGCTGGAATTCGACCCGAACCTGGTCATACCCGACAAGAGCCTGTCCTTTAACGAGGGCGGCTGCATACCCTATAACCCGGACGCCGCCTGGTTCCGCTCGCGCTTCGAAGCCCTTGCCAAGCACTATAAGTTCAGCCTCGACACGCCCTTCGGAGACCTTCCCAAGAAGGCTATGGACGCTATCCTGTACGGCGGCAACGAGGCCATACGCGTGCGCTACGACAACGCCAAGGGTACGGGGCACTTCGAGTACGAATCGTCTTTTCCGGGCATACTAGCGGAACTCATGCGCCGCTACCTCGAGACGAGCAGCGACGGCATTAAGGATTGGCTTGAAAAGTTCATGAGCGAGAAGCCCTGCGAGGCCTGCGGCGGCAAGCGCCTCCGGCCCGAGGCGCTCGCGGTTACCATAGGCGGCAGCAATATCCATGACCTGTCGGCCATGTCCGTGGAAGAATCCATACGCTTCTACGACCGCCTTGAGCTTACCGACACACAGAAGCTCATATCCAAGCAGGTGTTCAAGGAAATAAGCGCGCGACTGAGCTTCCTTAAGAACGTGGGCCTAGAGTACCTGACCCTGGAGCGCAAGGCGGGTACGCTATCGGGCGGCGAGGCGCAGCGCATACGGCTGGCGACGCAGATAGGCTCAAGCCTCGTCGGCGTGCTCTACATACTCGACGAGCCCTCCATAGGCCTGCACCAAAGGGATAACCAGCGCCTCATCGACACCCTCATCTACCTCCGCGACATAGGCAATACCCTCCTCGTAGTGGAGCACGACGAGCAGACCCTGCGCACCGCAGACTGGATCGTGGATCTGGGACCGGGCGCCGGCGTGCACGGCGGCCACGTGGTAGCCTCGGGCACGCCAGCCCAGGTAATCGAAAACAAGAAGAGCATCACTGGGCAGTACCTTGCCGGAGCGCTTACCATACCCGTGCCTGAAACGAGGCGACAGGGCAATGGACACGCCATAACCATGCATGGCTGCCGCGAGCATAATCTTAAAGATATAGACGTCACCATCAATTTAGGCGGCTTCACCTGCATAACCGGCGTGTCCGGCTCAGGCAAGAGCACCCTCCTCACCGACCTCCTATACCCGGCCATATCCAACCGCATAACGCGCACGGTGCAGAAGGAAGGCGACTTCGACAGCATCGAGGGCTTGGGCGCCATCGACAAGGTCATTAACATAGACCAGAGCGCCATCGGACGCACGCCGCGCTCCAACCCCGCCACCTACGTGGGGGTCTTCACCGCCATACGCGACCTATTCGCTAGCCTGCCTGAGTCCAAGGCCCGCGGCTACAAGTCCGGGCGCTTCAGCTTCAACGTGCGCGGCGGACGCTGCGAACACTGCCAGGGCGCGGGCACCATACAGATCGAGATGCAGTTCCTGCCCGACGTGTACATAACCTGCGACGTATGCCACGGCAAACGCTTCAACAACGAGACCTTGGACCTGCGCTTTAAGGGCAAAAATATTGCCGACGTCCTGGACATGACCATAGAGGAGGCGGCCAGCTTCTTCGACAAGGTGCCGCAGATAGCGCATAAGATGGAAACGCTATTATCGGTGGGACTAGGCTACATTAAGCTGGGCCAGTCCGCTCTTACCCTTTCGGGCGGCGAGGCGCAGCGGGTAAAGCTGGCCTTTGAGCTGGCGCGGCGCGCCACGGGCAAGACCCTGTATTTCATGGACGAGCCCACTACGGGCCTCCATTTCGCGGACGTCAAGCAGCTTATGGAGACTATTCAGCGCCTCGTAGACACGGGCAATTCCGTGGTCATGATCGAGCACAACCTGGACGTGATCAAGCAGGCGGACTGGATTGTGGACCTTGGGCCCGAGGGCGGTACGCGCGGAGGCACCATAGTGGCGCAGGGTCGGCCTGAGGATGTGGCCAAGGTGAAGGGCTCCTGGACCGGGAAATACCTCAAGGACGTTCTTAGTTCCCCGAACCTTATTGCTAACGCAAGCAAGGATTAGCTAGCGCGCGTATTGGCTCCATGGAGGTAACCACCATGGAGCCACCGTTCTGTCCCAATCCCCGCTGCGCCCACCACAACGATAGCCGGAAAGACTATCGGGACTATTGGCGCAAGTTCGGCTTCCACGACACCCTGGTCGTAGGACCCGTCCAGCGCTTCCGCTGCAAGGCCTGCGGTAAGACCTATTCGACGCGAACCTTCTCTAATCAGTACTACACCAAGCGGATTATC
>JBGSKZ010000429.1:0-2560 GCA_041741035.1 Treponematales bacterium | reverse complement strand
CAAGGACAACCACGCGCCCGCGCTCCATAACCTTGGCAATATACGCTTCCTTAAAAAGGACTACCGGGCATCGCTCGATTTCTACGAGCGGGCTATCAAGGCCAATCCCGATTTCGCGGAGGCCGCGCTCGGCGTGGCGCGCTCGCAATTCGAGCTGGGCCGCTACGACCAGGCTCGGCGAGCCTTCCAGACGGCGCGCCTTATCGATCCGAAAAAGGCGGATTCGTATGCCTTCCTAGACGGGGGCGCCGGAAGCGCGACGGCCAGGGCTGCTGATCCGGCCCTCCGTTCAGGCGTTTCCTGGACTGACTGAGCAGAAGGAGCCAGATATGAAATCGATGAAAGCGGTCTTTCTATTCGCCGTAGCGGCCCTCGCGACGCTCGTTTCCTGCGAAGACGTCCTTACGCCTATAGCGGCCGAGCGCGTGCGCCTCGCCTCCCTTGAAAGCCATACCCTGCTCCTGCAGGCGCCCTCGGACGGCTCCATAGGCCCGAACCCGGGCTCGTATACGGTGAAGGACGGCGAAGCTTTCGAAGTGACGGCAACGGCGAACTCGGGCTTTAGCTTCCTTTTCTGGGAGCAGACGGGCGGCAGCGGCAGCGTCAGCTTCGAAGACCTTAACAGCCCCTCTACGAAGCTCCGGCTAAGCGGAGGCGACGCCACGGTGCGCCCGCGCATCGACGATACGAGCTACGTGCTTTCCGTAACGGCCAATCCCGCGGCAGATGGCAACGCCGTCAGCGCATTGAGCGTAGCCGTCATGAAGGACGTGCCGAGCGGCGCCATAAGCGCCACGCCGGGAGCCGAGTATAATTTCAGCAACTGGACGATCACCGGCGGCTTGCCGGACGGAATAAGCTTCAATCCCAACGCGAACTCGGCCAGCGTTACGGTAACGGCCAGCGCGGGCGACGCCACCCTCCAGGCGAACTTTACCAAGAAGAGCTACACCCTCACCGTGCAGAACCTGACGCCGGGAGGCTACGGTTTGCCGAACGGAAACACAAGCGTCGTATCGGGAGTGAACCGCGCCATTTCCGCCTATGCCAACGGTACCTATCTCTTCGACGGCTGGGAAATAGTGAGCGGAACCGGCATAGTGAGCTTCGGCAACCAAGCGCTCGCCAGCACGACGGTGAACCTCGTGGGCGGGAGCGCGACGATACGGGCGAAGTTCCGCAAGGAAATAATAACGCTCGGCGAAGCCGGAACCTTGGCTCCGCCCGACGTCAGCACTTATCCCAATGGCATCGAAGACCTCTACCTGAGCGGCTCCAGCATGTTCGTCATTGGCGATTGGAACGCCGGCGACGGCGTTATCAGGAAGATAGACCTGAGCAATCCCCAAGCGCCTAGCAGCGGCAATAGCGACTACAGGTATCTCTCGGGCTTGGGCATAGTCCGGGGACTCACGGGCAACGGCACGAACCTCATAGCCTCCACGTCGACTAACCTCTATTCCCTGGCCATATCGGGATTCTCCTCCGGTTCCACGCTAAGCTCGTTCTCCCCGGCGGTGCCGGCGCGGGACGTGGAAGCGGGAGACGCCGACTATTTCTGGGCGCTAAACGGCTTGAACGGCTATATAAACATGTACCGTTATTCGAATCGCACCCTCTATTCCAACGTAGCAGCGCAAAGCAGCGGTTGGCAATTCCAGTCCTTCGCGCTGGCTGCAGGAAGCCTTTTCGCCATCGAAGAGGATAACGGCGCCCACAGGATATCCGGCTATGACCTCTATAATCAGGAATCCACGTATTTCGCGCCTAATTCCTTTCACGCCCTGCACAACGGCTTCGATATGGACCCCGGCTCGGCCGGCGCCATAACGGTGCACCCGGACGGCGAACTCCTCGCGGTGCCCGTAGTAGACGAGAACGGCATAGCGCGGCTTCGCTTCTACGACACTACCGTTCCCAGCGATATCGCGGGTAGCTATCAGGGCTCGGCTACGCTGTCGGGAAATGATATAAACGACGCGTTCTATAGCGATTATTATGTGTACACCGCCGGCGTGAACGGCGGCTCGGCTTTCGTATCGGTAGTCGACGCGAGCAACCCATCTTCGCCTTCGGTGGCAAGGACGCTAACGATTTCCGACTTCGCTACGGCCCTCAAGGTACGCGAGAGGAATGGCTACCTGTACGTATGGGTAGACGACGCCAAGAGCGCCGCCAACCAGAAAGCGGTGCTCAAGATATATCAGATCAACGCGAATTGACGCGTTTCTCCTGGCGGCAGGGTAAATTTTCCGTAAAGCCCTGCCGCCTTAATCGCCCCGGACTTGCCCCGCGGCGCCTTTTACCGTACTATTGTCGCTCGGCCCCCGCTAGAGGGGCTCCGGCGCCCCGCGCAAGCGGTAGCGCCGCGGATAAAACCCTATCGGACGGTTTATGAAGAAGATCATCGCCGCGGCCTTGGCCGCATCACTCTTCGCCTTCTCCTGCGCCTCGTACAAGGGACCCAGCGACAATTCCATGACCGAGCCCAGCAAGGCCGACGCCAGCTACGCGTTCGGCGTGGCGGTGGGCGGCAGCCTCAAGGGCACCAACGTGGAAC
>JBGSKZ010000428.1:0-2544 GCA_041741035.1 Treponematales bacterium | reverse complement strand
CAAGGACAACCACGCGCCCGCGCTCCATAACCTTGGCAATATACGCTTCCTTAAAAAGGACTACCGGGCATCGCTCGATTTCTACGAGCGGGCTATCAAGGCCAATCCCGATTTCGCGGAGGCCGCGCTCGGCGTGGCGCGTTCCCAATTCGAGCTGGGCCGCTACGACCAGGCTCGGCGAGCCTTCCAGACGGCGCGCCTTATCGATCCGAAAAAGGCGGATTCTTATGCCTTCCTAGACGGGGGCGCCGGAAGCGCGACGGCCAGAGCTGCTGATCCGGCCCTCCGTTCAGGCGTTTCCTGGACTGACTAAGCAGAAGGAGCCAAGTATGAAATCGATGAAAGCGGTCTTTCTATTCGCCGTAGCGGCCCTCGCGACGCTCGTTTCCTGCGAAGACGTCCTTACGCCTATAGCGGCCGAGCGCGTGCGCCTCGCCTCACTTGAAAGCCATACCCTGCTCCTGCAGGCGCCCTCGGACGGCTCCATTGGCCCGAACCCGGGCTCGTATACGGTGAAGGACGGCGAAGCTTTCGAAGTGACGGCAACGGCGAACTCGGGCTTTAGCTTCCTTTTCTGGTAGCAGACGGGGGGCTCCGGTACCGTCAGCTTCGAAAACGCGAGCAGCCCCTCGACGCGGCTAAGGGTAAGCGGGGGTAACGCCACGGTGCGGCCGCGCATAGACGATACGAGCTACGTGCTTTCAGTAACGGCCAACCCCGCGGCAGACGGCAACGCCGTCAGCGCATCGAGCGTAGCCGTCATGAAGGACGTGCCGAGCGGCGCCATAAGCGCCACGCCGGGAGCCGAGTATAATTTCAGCAATTGGACGGTCACCGGCGGCTTGCCGGACGGGATAAGCTTTAGCCCGAACGCGAACTCCGCCAGCGTTACCGTAACGGCCAGCGCGGGCGACGCTACCCTCCAGGCGAATTTCGCCAAAAAGAGCTACACCCTCACCGTGCAGTACCAGACGGGCGGCTATGCCGGAACGAGCGGGACCGTAAGCTCAGGAGTGAACCGCGCCATTTCCGCCTATGCCTACGGCACCTATATCTTCGACGGCTGGGAAAAGGTGAGCGGCGCGGGCGCGGTGAACTTCGGCAACCAGGCGCTCGCCAGCACGACCGTGAACCTGGTGGGAGGCAGCGCGACGATACGGGCGAAGTTCCGCAAGGAAGTAATCACGCTCGGCGAAGCCGGCAGCTTAGCGCCGCCAGACTTTAGCACCTATCCTAATGAAATCGAGGATCTCTATGTAAGCGGCTCGAGCATGTTCGTAATCGGCAACTGGAACGGCAGCGACGGCGTTATCAGGAAGATAGACTTGAGCAATCCGCTGGCGCCGAGCAGCGGAAATAACGATTACAAGTACCTGACGGGTATTGCTAGGGGCCTGACGGGCAACGGCACGACCCTCATAGCGTCAACGGCTACCAATCTCTATTCGCTGGCCATATCGGGCTTCTCCTCGGGGTCAGCTCTGAGCTCGTTCTCCCCGGCGGTGCCGGCGCGGGACGTGGAAACGGGAGACGCCGTCTATTTCTGGGCGCTACACGGCTCGAACGGCTATATAAACATGTACCGTTATTCAACTCGCACCCTCTATTCCAACATAGCCTCGCAGAGCAGCGGCTGGGGCTTCCAGTCCTTCGCGTTGGCGTCAGGAAGCCTTTTCGCCATAGAAGAGGATAATGGCGCTCATAGGATATCCGCCTATGACCTCTATAATCAGCAATCGACCTATTTCTCCCCTAATTCCTCCCACGCCCTGCACAACGGCTTCGATATGGACCCCGGCTCGGCCGGCGCCATAGCGGTGCACCCGGACGGCGAACTCCTCGCGGTGCCCGTAGTAGACGAGAGCGGCATAGCGCGGCTGCGCTTCTACGACACCACCGTTCCCAGCGATATCGAAGGGAGCTTTCAGGGCTCGGCCACCCTGTCGGGAAGCGAGCTCAACGACGTCTTCTACAGCGATTATTATGTGTACACCGCCGGCGTGAACGGCGGCTCGGCCTTCGTATCGGTCGTAGACGCGAGCAACCCTGCTTCGCCTTCGGTGGCAAGGACGCTAACGATTTCCGACTTCGCTACGGCCCTCAAGGTACGCGAGAGGAATGGCTACCTGTACGTATGGGTAGACGACGCTAAGAGCGGCGCTAACCAGAAAGCGGTGCTCAAGATATACCAGATCAACGCGAATTGACGCGTTCCACCGGCGGCAGGGTAAATTTTCCGTAAAGCCCTGCCGCCTTTATCGCCGCGGACTTGCCCCGCGGCGCCTTTTACCGTACTATTGCAGCTCGGCCCCCGCTAGCGGGGCTCCGGCGCCCTGCGCAATCGGGATCGCCGCGGATATAACCTTATCGGACGGTTTATGAAGAAGATCATCGCAGCGGCCCTGGCCGCATCACTCTTCGCCTTCTCCTGCGCCTCGTACAAGGGACCCAGCGACAATTCCATGACCGAGCCCAGCAAGGCCGACGCCAGCTACGCGTTCGGCGTGGCGGTGGGCGGCAGCCTCAAGGGCACCAACGTGGAAC
>JBGSKZ010000427.1:0-4472 GCA_041741035.1 Treponematales bacterium | reverse complement strand
CCGGCCGCCAAGGCGAGCGCCTCAACGGCGGCGGGCGGCGGCATGGCGAGCAGGCTCGAACAGTGGCCGGTGCAGCTTCACCTAATTAACCCGAGGGCTCCCTATTTCCGCGGGGCGGACATACTCATAGCAGCCGACTGCACCGCCTTCGCCTGCGGCGCCTTCCATCAGGCCCTATTGGCCGGCCGGCGCCTCGTCATCGCCTGCCCCAAGCTCGACTCGGGGAAGGAAATCTACGTGGACAAGATACGTGCCCTCGTAAACGAATCCGGTGCCGCGTCGCTCACCGTGGCGATTATGGACGTGCCCTGCTGCGGCGGCTTAAGGCGCCTCGTCGACGAAGCGCTCGTCGGCGCCACCCGCGCCGTCCCGGTGAATACCGT
Source organism: Treponematales bacterium (assembly GCA_041741035.1). Lineage (GTDB taxonomy): Bacteria > Spirochaetota > Spirochaetia > Treponematales > UBA12059 > UBA5200. The sequence goes on along the minus strand of JBGSKZ010000427.1, from coordinate 4,089 downwards.
GGTGGTTTCCTCGCAGGGCGGCAGCCTAAGCTGGCTTTGAGGCTCAGAAGAGCTTACTGCCCCTATCGTCCCATTTGGTATAGAGCTTGCAATCCGGCCTGAGTATCAGGTAGCGGATGGCGCTCGCTTCCCCGGCCGTCGCCATGCAGTCGCCGTCCACCAGGGTGGATATGCCGCGCACGGAATAGCGGAGGGCGCCGTAGGGCAGTCGCTCGAGCACGCGTCCTTCCGTTCGGATGAAGGCGTCGATCGAGTTCCAGAAGGACGACTCCACGCCGTGCTCGCGCACCCAGCGGTCTTCAGGCAGTTCGCCGCCCGATTCGTAGAGGCGCCGGAAGGTGAGCTGATCGGCCCCTAAGCCGGCGGCCCGCTTGAATATGCCGTCTCCCCCCGAGCCGTTGGACCGGTCGGTCATATTAAGGGAAAGCCGCAGGTTGAAATCATAGCGCTTGATAGCCGCGCACAAGGCATCGATATCCACCCGCAAGCCCGGCGGCGTGCCGTTCTGCTCGGCGTTGGCGTCGCTGTCGAAAATCGAGGAGAGCGATAGGGCTATCGTGGATACGCCGACCGTATTGCGCAGCCAGCGCAATTTTTCGTCGTCCAGCGTGACGCCGCTCGTCTGCAGCTCTATCCAGCGAAAAGGCTTGGCAAGCCTGGCGTTCCACGAGGCGAAATCGTCCAGGAAGCGCTCGTGGACGAGCGGTTCCCCGTCGCCAGTAAGGATGAGGTTGTTGCAGCCGTTATCGCGCGCGAAAGCCATCCTCGCCAGGAAATCCCGAGCGTAGAGATCCCTGAAGCGGCGATTCTTTTCGATCTGGTTTGGGTAGGCTTCGGCGTGCATGCGCGATACGCAGAATTTGCAGGCGTTGGGGCAGCCCCCCGGCACGACGATGGATAGGCTTTGTACGTCCATAGATATTCCCTTCATGATTCTATTTATAGTCTCGCCATGGAGCGCTTAATACGGTTATAATCCATCTAGGAGTACGCCGTGAAGATCCGTAGCAAGATTATCATACCAGTAATCGCCGTCTCGGCGCTGCTTTTCGGCGCGGCGGCCGCCCTCGCGGTAAGCACGACGGTGAACGCGGCGCTGGACAGCGCCCGCAAGCAGGTGGCGGCGACGGCCGCGCGCTATTCCAACAGGGTTGAGGGCAGCCTTGAGCGGCCCTTCGCCACGGTCAAGGCGCTAAGCGCTATCTTCGAGGACTTTGCCCTAATGGACGAAGCCGGCAGGCGGCCCGGCCTGGCTGCCATGATGAAATCGGTGTTGGATAATAACGACGAGTACCTATCCGTATGGACGGCTTGGGCCCCGGGCGCCGTGGACGGCCTGGAGCGCCGCTATGCGGGCAGGGAATTCGGCACGAACGACGGCGCCTTCGCCTATGAGTTCGTGCGCCGCGAGGATGGTATACGCGGCGAGCGCCTCGACGATCCCGTGAGGATGGAAAAGCGCTACTATTCCGCTTATAACACGAACAGCGAAAGCATAGTCGGGCCTTATCCGCGCAGGAACGCGGACGGCTCCCCGGGCGAGGCTGTGTACGCCGTGTCGGCCTCTATCCTGTCCTCTGGTGTGTCCCTCGGCGTGGTGGGCATAGAGATAGCCGCCGAATATATAAGCGCGCTCGCGAATGACATCATGGCCATGGTAACGGGGTCGGTCGGGCTCCTGGATAACGACTACGTTTACCTGGCGTACTCCGACCCGGACTTTATAGGCAAATCCATAATCGCCTTGAATACGGCCAGCAACGATGACGCCAAGGCCGTGCGCGACGGCCGCCCCTTCGAGTACGAGTATATGGACGCGCAGGGGCGTCCCTGGCTGAGGCTGTACACCCCTATCATGGTCGCTGAAACGAATCGTCCCTGGGCTCTCCTCTTGGAGACGCCCATGGCGGAGATACGGAAGAACTCCGGCGTCGAAGCGCTCATGCTCATGCTCTTCGGCACCTTCGGCGCCATTATCCTGGCGCAGTTCGTGGTTACCTTTTTCGTGGCCGGCGCGGTGGCCAAGCCGGCCCGCCTCGCCAACGAGCTGCTGCGCGACATTGCGGAGGGAGAGGGCGACCTTACCAAGCGCCTTGGGCTTAAGGCCAAGGACGAAATAGGCCAGCTGTCGCGCTCCTTCGACCTGTTCGCGGGCAAGCTCGCGGACATTATCCGCGGCATACAGTCGGCGGTAAGCGAGCTTAAAGAGAATGGCGCGCGCCTGGACGGGGGCGTGGGCGACGCTTCCGCCGCGGTGGGTAGGATAGACGGAGCTATAGACGGGGTTAGGAACAAAGCCCTGGACCAGGCGGCCAGCGTCGAGGAGCTCTCCTCGACCATAGAACAGATAGGGAGAAATATCGAATCCTTGGACCGCATGATAGCGCGGCAGCGCGACGGGGTGTCGGAATCGTCGGCGTCCATCGAGGAGATGGTCGGCAGCATGGGCTCCATATCGAAGAACGTAGACTCGTTCGGCTCCTACATGCAGGCTCTCGTAGCGTCGAGCGACGCGGGCAGGGCCAAGCTCAATGGCGTAGGCGAGCTCGTGCGCGACATAGCGGCGCGCTCCCAGCTCCTCCTAGACGCGAATAAGGTCATTCAATCGATAGCGGCCCAGACCAATCTCCTGGCCATGAACGCGGCCATCGAGGCGGCGCACGCCGGGGACGCCGGCGCAGGCTTCGCGGTAGTAGCCGACGAGATACGCAATCTCGCCGAGCTCTCCGCGGGCCGCTCCAAGGAGATAGCGCGCAACGTGGCCACGATACGCGACGGCATAGAATCGGTGGTGGACTCGTCCGGAGAAGCCGAGCAGGCCTTCGCGGAAATCCTGGAAAACGTTCGCCGGGTGAGCGATATAGAGGCCGAGGTAAAGCAGGCGGTAGAGGAACAGAACGCGGGAACCCGCCAGGTACTGGAGGCGCTCGCCCTTATACGGAATATCACCGACGAGGTGCGCGGCGCCTCGGCCGAGATGACCCAAGGCGCCGGCGCCATGGGCGCTGAGATGCGCGCCCTCCTAGGCATAACCGAGGAGCTGAAACAAAGCATGGAAGAGATCGCGGCCCAATCGGAGAGCATTAAGTCCGTGACCGAGCAGGTAGCCTCTATCGGCGCGTACAACGCGAAGCTTATGCTCTGCGTCGAGGCGGGCACGAACCGCTTCAAGATTTAGCTAGTTCCCCGAAGCTTGTGTCTTGGGTAAAAACGACGCATCCGACACCGTAAGCTTACTGGCGATACCGTTAGGGCTAGCGTTCCCATGCGCTTAGACACAAGCTTCGGGGAACTAAGCAAGATTTAAGCGTTCAGGGGCTGTCTGCCCCGCTTACTTGAGCGCCCGGGTGGCGTTGAGCACCGCAAGGAGCGCCACGCCCACGTCCGCAATGACCGCCTCCCACATGGCCGCCAGCCCGAAGGCGCCGAGGCCGAGGAAGGCCGTCTTGACGCCGAGGGCGAACGCGATATTCTGCATGACTATGCTTCGCGTGCGCTTGGCCCGGCTTATGGCTTCGGCTACGCGCAGGGGCTCGTCGGTCATAAGCACGACGTCCGCGCTTTCAACCGCGGCGTCGGATCCCGCGCCGCCCATGGCTATGCCCGCGTCAGCGCGCGCCAAGACCGGTGCGTCGTTTATGCCGTCGCCCACGAAGATCACTGAGCCCCTGCCGCGCTCCTCCGCCAATATGCTCTCGAGGCGCTCAAGCTTGCCCTCGGGCAGGAGGCCGTGATGCAGTTCGGTAAGGCCCAGTATACCGGCGGCGCGTTCCGCCGGCGCAATTGCGTCGCCGGTAAGCATAGCCACGCGCCTTACGCCCAAGACGGCCAATCGGTCCAGCGCCTCCTTGGCGTCGCGTTTGACGGAGTCTCCCAATTCTATGCGCCCCGCGTAGTTGCCGGCCAGGGCTATATGGATAACGGTGTCAGGGCTTTCCTCGCAGCGGTGCGCGATGTCCTTCAGATGGAGTATACGGTCGCCCCCGGCGAGCACTTCCGCGCCGTCCATCAAGGCCCGGGTGCCATGGCCGGGTATCTCCTGGTAGCTGCCCTCGTCGCAGCCGGGCTGCGGCCGGCCGGTCGCCAGCC
>JBGSKZ010000426.1:0-4593 GCA_041741035.1 Treponematales bacterium | reverse complement strand
GGCCGCCTACTCGGCGCGCAGTATCTGTTGGTAGGCAGGATTGGCAAACTCGGCACGCTCTACATTATTTCCCTGCGGCTAATCGACGTGGAGCGCGGCGAGGTGAGCGCCGCCATAGCGGAGGAATACCTGGGGCCAATCGAGGATCTCCGAAAGCCGGTGCGCATAGCCGCCCAGCGCATACTCGGCGTTCCTGGCATAGAAATCAAGCAGGGCGAGTATATTAGCGTCGATACCGATCCCCCCGGGGTGGCCGTATACGTGAACGGCCTCTTCGAAGGCAACGGCCCCGTCGTGGTGCGCGTGCCCAAGCCCGGAAAGTACGCGGTGAAGCTCAGCAGCGAAGGCTATAAGCCCTGGAGCCAGAGCGTGAGCGTGGAGCCCGACGCCACCTACTTCCTGAAGGCAAGGCTCTTGCAACAGGACAAGGTGGTGGACGAGCGCGTGCGCGCGCTGCAGGACGGCCGCAGCTCTCTCCTTACCTTCCTTACCCTCTACGCCGCTGGCGCGTCGGAGGCGCTGCTCTATTCGCTGGGCTCGGAAAACGCGCGGCTCTATATAGGCCTGCCTCTGGTCACCGCGCCCCTGGCCTTCTTCGGCGCGCTTAAGCTTACCGAAAATGAGGTGATGAATGGGGGCCGCTCCTTCATGATCGTATCGAGCATGCTCTGGGGCAGCAGTTGGGGCGTAGCGGCAGGCCTCGTATTCGGGCTGGACGGGGCCGCGGGAGGGGAGGGCTTTAACCCGGCCTTCGCCGGGCTCAGCGTGGCCGGAGGGCTCCTCTACGGCGGTATATCCTACGCGCTTACCGCGGGCATCGAGCCCTTCCCCAGCGCGCGTACCTGGCTATACAACCTGGGCTCCGTGCTCGGCGCTTTCCTGGGCCTCGGTGTGCCCTATGTGTTGGGCGCCGAATCGCCGGGCATCATCTATGCAGGCATGCTCTCTGGATCCCTGGTGGGCTCGGCCACGGCGCTTTGGCTTACCAGGGACTTTTCGGAAGGCAGGAACGTGGGAAACCTGGCAATGGGGCCGCTGATCGATATCGATGCCGGTACGGGCGCGCGCCTGGGCCTGCCCCTGCCCGCGCTCGGCCTTACGCGTATAGGCTCGGCTGAGCGCTTGGCCCTACACTTGCCCCTACTGTCGCTACGCTACTAGGCTCGTGCCGCGGCTCCAAAGAGTCGCGGCCGCTACCCTAAGGGCCGCAGTACGGCTGAACGTTTCTTAAGGCTGAACGGCCGCGAAAAAAAAAACAGGAGCCACGCGCTAAACGCCCGCGGCTCCCGACTCCTAGATTCTAGATTCTAGATTCTAGATTCTGACTTCTAGCTTCCAGCTTCCCGCCTTCCACCTCTACTTAAGCGCGTCCAGCAGGGCTTTTGCCTTATCGGTGGCTTCCCAGCTGAAGCCCTCGCGGCCGAAGTGGCCGTAGGCGGCGGTCTTGCGGTATATCGGGCGCTTCAGGTCGAGCGTGCGTATGATGCCCGCCGGAGAAAGGTCGAAGACCATATTCACCGCTTCTATGATCTTGTGCTCGGATTCCTTGCCGGTCTCGAAGGTGTCGACCATGACCGATACGGGGAAGGGCACGCCTATGGCGTAGGCAAGCTCGACTTCGCAGCGCTCGGCAAGGCCGGCGGCCACGATGTTCTTGGCCACGTAACGGGCCATGTACGCGGCGGAACGGTCCACCTTGGAGGGATCCTTGCCGGAAAAGGCGCCGCCGCCATGGCGGCCCATGCCGCCGTAGGTATCCACGATAATCTTGCGACCGGTGAGCCCCGTGTCGCCCATGGGGCCGCCTATGACGAAGCGCCCGGTGGGATTCACGTAATACTTGGTGCGCGCGTCCAGGAGGCCGGTCGGCCCGAGGATAGGCTTTATGATCTCTTCGATGACCGCTTCCCTGATACGCTCGTGGGGTATGTCGGGATCGTGCTGGTGGGAAACGACGATGGCATCGGCCCGTATGGGCTTGTGGCCGTTATATTCGAGGGTCACCTGGCTCTTCGCGTCAGGGCGCAGCCAGGGCAGGGTCTTGCTCTTGCGCAGCTCGGCGGCGCGCAGGAGAAGCTTATGCGCGTAGCTTATAGGGGCCGGCATGAGCTCGGGCGTCTCGGTGCAGGCGAAGCCGAACATCATGCCCTGGTCGCCCGCTCCCTGCTGGCCCGCGTATTCCTTTAAGCCCGTGCCCGCGACGCCTTGATTAATGTCCTGCGATTGCGCGTGTATGGTGTTGAGTATAGCCATGGACTCGTAATCTATGCCGTAGTCGGGGTTGGTATACCCGATTTCCCTGACCACCTCGCGCGCGAGGGTCTGAATATCAACGTAGGTGTCGGTGGTTATCTCGCCGCCTATGAGCACCATGCCGGTGGTAGCGAAGGTCTCGCAGGCTACGTGGCTTTCGGGGTCGTCGGTGAGGCAGGCGTCAAGGACCGCGTCCGATATCTGATCACAGAGCTTGTCCGGATGGCCTTCGCCTACGGACTCCGAGGTAAATAAGTAGCGTTTGTCTTTCAAGGGGATCCTCCCTATTTAGCGTGATTCCTTGCGAAAGCCGATAGGCCCGCGCAAACCGCCCGCAATTTGGAATAAATCGGCGGTGCGGGCGCGCCCATACGGGCAAGCGCCTGCGTACACTACTATCCTGTAAAGGAAAGAAAATTGCAAGAACGCGGGGATTCCAGGCCGCCGTCAAACTATTCCTCGTTGCGGGCGGGGAAAGCCGGATATATACTGAAGGCAGCGGGAAAGCATAGCGGCATACGGAGCCGCCCGCGCAACATGATTCCACGGGGAGGCTCTTATGGCGGCAAATACGGAACTACGCGGGCGCGACGGCGCTATCGGCATCGTTGGCGGCATGGGACCCCTTGCCAGCGCCGAATTTTTCAAGAAACTGAGCCTTGCTTCCCTGGCGCGGGGCGAGGCGGGCCTTATCCGCATCATGGTCGACTCCGACCCCCTTATACCTGACCGCTCGGCTCATATATTGGGTACGGGGCCCGACCCCCTGCCGGCCATGCTCGCCAGCGTAAAGCGTTTGGAAGGCGCCGGGGCCACGCTCTGCGCCGTAGCTTCCATAGCCGCGCACGCGTACCTTGACGGGCTTAAGAAAGGCTCTTCCTGCGGCTTCGCTTCCGCGTTCGAGTCTCTCGGCGCGTATATTCAGGCCAGGCACGCGGGAGTTAAGCGTATAGGCGTGTTGGCCACGAGCGGCACGATAAAGGCCGGGCTCTTTGACCGGCTGCTGCCGGAATTACGCGTCCACTATTCGGACGATGAGGCCCAGGAGCGCTTCGTGAACGAGGCGGTATACGGCAAGGCCGGCGTGAAGTCGGGCAACCTTGGCGAGGAGCCTCGCCACCTGCTTAAGCAGGCGGCCGCCAGGCTCGTGGCGCGCGGCTCGGATATCGTCATCGTGGCTTGCGCGGAAATGAGCCTCGTCCTGGCGCAGGCCGACGTTTCGGTGCCGCTGCTCGATCCCATGCAGATCCTGGCCGATGACCTGGCTTCCCGCATCAGGAGTTAAGGGAGATGGACTTTCACGATAAATACATACTGGCGCTGGACCAGGGCACGACCTCGTCCAGGGCCATAGTCTTTAACCAGTCGGGCACCGTCATAGGCGTTAAGCAGCTACCCTTCAATCAAATCTACCCGCAGCCGGGCTGGGTGGAGCACGATCCGGAGGAGATTTGGAAGACTCAGTACGAGGCAGCCATAGGCGCCATAGAGGACGCCCAGATACTGCCCGGCCAGATCGCGGCCATAGGCATAACCAATCAGAGAGAAACGACCCTGCTCTGGGACCGCACCACGGGCAAGCCCGTGCACAACGCCATAGTATGGCAGTGCCGCCGTTCAGCCGCCATTTGCCAGGAACTTAAGGCCCTGGGCTACGAGGCTGAAGTGCGGGAGCGCACGGGCCTCGTGCTCGACCCCTATTTTTCGGGCACCAAGCTCATGTGGCTCTTCGACCAGGTGCCCGGCCTGCGCGCCAAGGCTGAGCGCGGCGATATCATGTTCGGCACGGTGGATTCCTGGCTCATCTACAGGCTTACCGGCAGGCACGCCACGGATGCAACCAACGCCTCGCGCACCCTGCTCTTCAATATTAAGGAAGGCCGCTGGGATCAGGACCTCCTGCGCATGTTCAATATACCGGCGTCCATCCTTCCCTCGGTGCTGCCCAGCTCGGCGGACTACGGCTATACGCGCAAGGACCTGTTCGGCGCCGAAATACCGGTGTGCGGCTGCGCGGGGGACCAGCAGGCCGCGCTCTTCGGCCACGCCTGCTTCCAGCCCGGCGCCAGCAAGAATACCTACGGCACCGGCTGTTTCGCCCTTATGAATACCGGCGCGGTGCCGGTGGCATCCAAGCATAATCTCCTTACCACGATAGCCTGGGACCTTGGCAAGGGCTTTACTTACGCGCTCGAGGGCTCGGTATTCATAGCGGGGGCGGTGGTGCAGTGGCTGCGCGACGAGCTCAAGGTGCTTGCCGACTCGGCCGAGAGCGAGCGCCTGGCCCGCTCGGTGCCCGATTCGGGCGGCGTGGTGCTGGTACCCGCCTTCGTGGGCATG
>JBGSKZ010000425.1:0-3673 GCA_041741035.1 Treponematales bacterium | reverse complement strand
CGGGGTAGCGAAGGCTGTAGGCCTCTTCGGGAAAGCCGTAATAATCGTAGAGCAGCCCGGGCGCGGGAGACGACGTTATCGTAGGCCGGTCCTCCTCCCAGTGGGCGCTCACCACGAGCATAGCCTTGGGCCTGGGTAAGGCCTGCCCAAGGGCGCGCAGATAGGAAACAAGCTCCGCGTGCCCGGGATCGCCTAATAGCGGCAGAGGCCCGCCGCCATGCGGTATGTATACTATGCTCGCCCTTCGCGTATCACCCATGACTGCCCTCCTGCGGGCAGGTGCGCATGTGCGCATGTGCGCAAGCGCGCGATTGCGCTCAGGCGGCCCGCGGCCTTAGACTATAGCATATGGAACGACTACGCATAGGCAGCTGCTCATGGAAATATCCCTCATGGAAGGGCCTCGTATACGAGGAAGCGGAACCGGAAAACTACCTGGCCCAGTACGCCCGGCATTACGACAGCGTGGAGGTGGACCAATGGTTCTGGTCGCTGGGCAAGGGCGGGGCGGCCCTTCCGCGCAGGGAGACCGCCGTCGAATACGACGCTTCGACGCCCGATGATTTCCAATTTACCGTAAAGTGCCCGAACGCCCTTACCCTTACCCACCATTACGCCAAGAAGGGCGAGAGCCTGGTCGCCAACGCCCGCTTCCTGGACCTGGGCTTTTTCAATCGCTTCGTTGAGGCCCTCGACCCTATAGTGCCGAAGATAGGGCTTTTCATGTTTCAATTCGAGTACCTGAACCAGGCCAAGATGCCCGGCAGGCAGGCGCTGCTCGACGCGCTCGGGCCCTTCCTCGGCGGCCTTCCCCGCGAGCTGCCCTACGCCGTCGAGCTGCGCAACCCGCGCTGGATGGACGCCGGCTACTACGATTTTTTGCGGGAGCGGGCTTGCGCGCCCGTACTGACGCAGGGCTACTGGATGGACGACGCGGCCGCCCTGCTCGAGCGCTACGGGGCCCTCTTCGGGCCAACGCTCTGCCTACGCCTGCACGGCGAGGACCGCGAAGGCATGGAAGCTAGGAGCGGCGAGGATTGGAGCCGTATCGTACGGCCCAAGGACGAGGATATAGAGCGGGTGCTCGTGGCCACGACGAGGCTATTGGGCGGCGGCAAACGCGTATACCTGAACGTGAACAACCATTACGAGGGCTCGGCGCCCCTGACTATAGAGAAGATTCGAGCCGGGCTTGAAGCCTTGGCGAAGCGCCCCCAAGCCTAGAGGCCGAGCCCGTTTTTCAGGAATACGCCTCCGCGCATGCTGGCCAGGAGCGAGAAATCCTTATCGAACACCACGATATCGGCCTCATGGCCGGGCACCAGGCGCCCGCGCTTGCCGAGCTGCATGATCTGGGCGGGATTGCTCGAGGCGAACTGAACGGCGGCCTCTATGGGCACGCCCCACTCCACCAGGTTCTGCACGCCCCGTATCATGGTAAGGGCCGAGCCGGCGATTACGCCGTCGCTCTTGCGCTGGAATATGCCGTCGACCAGCTCCACTTCTTCTTTGTTCGCGTAGAGCACGCAGCCTTTCTGCTCCGTGGCCTTGAGGGCGTCGGTGACCAGCACCACCTTGTCCTGGGGCTTGTCGCGCATGAGCAGGCGTATGAGGTCGGGGTGCACGTGCTTGCCGTCCGCTATGATCTCGCAGGAAAGCTCGGGGTGTATGAGTATGGCCCCTACGGCGCCGGGATCGCGGTGATGCAGGCGGCTCATGGCGTTAAAGAAGTGGGTGGCGTGCAGTATGCCCGCCTGCATGCCCTCGAGCATATTCTCGTAACTGGCGTTCGTGTGCCCCGCCTGCAGCACGATGCCGCGGCTAATGCAATACAGGGCAAGCTCGCGCATGCCCTTGAGCTCGGGCGCCACGGTCATGTTCGTGATATGGCCCTCGCTCACTTCGAAGAAATGCTCCATGAGCTCAAGGTCTACGGGCCGCACGAACTCTGGCCGCTGCACGCCTAGGCGCTCCGCCGATATGAAGGGCCCCTCAAGGTGTATGCCCGCTATGCGCGCCCCGGTTTCCCTGCCCATGGCCCCCACGCAGGCGCGTATGGACGCGTCCATATCCTCCACCGACATGGGGTAGAGCGTGGGGCAGAAGCTCGTGACCCCGTATTGGCCCAGGCCTTCCGACATGGCCATCATGGCGTCCACCGACGCGTCTTCGGTGCCGTAACCGGCGAAGCCGTGTATATGGGTGTCGATGAAGCCGGGCGCCACGTAGGAGCCCTCGACGTCGTAGCGCTCGTAATCGGAAGGGAAGCGCTTTTGCAGGAAGCGCCGCTCGCTGAATACGTCTACGATGCGGCGGCCTTCCACGAGTATGGCGCAGCGTTCCATCTTGGCATAGCCGGCGAGCAGGGTGGCGTTATGTATGCAGATGCCGGGCATGTTTTGTCTCCTTGCGCGGCTTCCGGGCCTTATTCCAGCGCGCCGCGGTAACGATTGACCCCGAGCGCGTCGAGGCGGCGCCCGTGCGTATCCAGCCTCCGCGAGAAGGCGGCAAAGTCCTTGCGCCCGCTCGGCGTCCAGAGCGCCTCGGCTATGGCGCAGAGCCTGGGATAGAGCATGTACTCGGCGTTGCGCCCGAAGTACATGAGCTCGCTCCACAGGTTAGCCTGCCCGCCCTTGATGCGCGCCTTCGATGCCTCCGGCAGCGAGGCGGGCGCGGGATCGAAGGAATACGAATCCCTTACCGTGCACACGCCATGCTGGCCGGGCTCCTCGAATACATCCAGGTGCTTATGGTCAAGATAACAAGATTTCGTCTGCGGGCACATAACGACGTCATATCCCTGGGCCGCCACCTTATAGCCGTGCTCAGGGCTACGCCAGGCCATGATGACCACGTCCTTGGAGCATGCGCCGTCGACGACTTCGTCCCAGCCTATCATACGTTTGCCAAGCTTCGATAGGCTCTCTGCCACGCGCTCCATGAAATATGCCTGCAGGCGCTCGGGGTCCAAGGCGCCGCCCTCGTCGCGCAGGCCTTCCTCCTTCATAGTCCTGCGGCAATGGTCGCAGGAAAGCCAGCTGGCCTTGGGAACCTCGTCGCCGCCGGCATGCACGTAGGAAGAGGGAAAGAGCTCGGCCATTTCCTTGAATACCGAGCCAAGTAGTTCATAGCTTTCGTCCCTGCCGGCGCAGAGCACGCCGTCGAACACGCCGAAACGGTCCTCGGGTTCGAAGCGCCGGTCGCTATGGTCGGCATCGCACCAGAGTTCCGGGTGAGAGGCCAGGAGGGCCGACGAATGCCCGGGAACGTCTATCTCGGGCACGACATCTATATGCCTGGCGGCCGCATAGGATACGACGCGCCGCACGTCCGCCGCGGAATAGCTGCCGCCGCGGTAGATCACCGCGTTGAAGCGGCGGTCAAGGCGGCGCCCGCCCTGGACGGCTAGCTCGGGCAGGCCGGGCAGGTCGAGGCGCCAGGCCTGATCGTCGCTTAAGTGCCAATGGAACACGTTGAGCTTATGCAGGGCCGCGAGGTCGAGGAGGCGCTCCAGGAATTCCACGCGGTAGAAGGCGCGGGCGCAGTCCAGCATAAAGCCCCGCCAGGCGAAGCGCGGCGCGTCCTCTATATCCAGGCAGGGCAGCTCCCGGCCTTCCGAAAGCGCCAATTGATAGATCGTAGCCGCGCCGCGCGCCACGCCGGCCGCGCCGGC
>JBGSKZ010000424.1:0-4213 GCA_041741035.1 Treponematales bacterium | reverse complement strand
TAACGAGCCGAAGCGGCCCCCAGACCAGCCACTCCATGACCTACGGCCTACCCGGCCTGCCCAGCGGCAGCTACCGCCTGAGCCTACGGGCGCGGGATATAAACTCCAGCTTCGCCCACTACGGCTCCGCCGTCCTGCCCCAGGCAAATTACTGGAGCATGAGCGCTAGCCCGCTCGGCTTCCAGGTGGACAATGACGTACCGGTCGTGAATCAAGCATCGATCAGCCCGAGCACGGGCAGCTACGTGAACAGCGGCTTCACCCTGAGCGGCGACATCAGCGAAGACCAGAGCCTGGCTTCCGTACGCATATTCGTCAACGGCACGGACAGGGGCGCGGCCGTCATAAGCGGCGCGGCGCCGAACTACGGCTTTAGCGCGCCCATAAGCCAGGCATGGCTTAACGGCGCGGGCGGCGCCAATTCCATACGCATAGACGCGAGCGATAATTCGGCGCCTCCTAAAATCGGCTCTTCGACCATCCAGATTATCTTCGACGACCAGGCTCCCACGGCCAGCTTCCTAAGCCCCGTATCCGGCTCCATGGTGAACGGGATCATAACGGTCAACGGCCTGGCCAACGATAACAACCAGGTAAGCGCCCTGTACTATGCCGTTCGCGACAGCCTGGCCGGCCTTCCCGCCTATCCGGCCGACTATACCCTGCTCGCGGACCAGAAATACTCGTTCAACTTTACGCTGAATACGGCCCTTTTAAGCGATGAAAGCTCGTATACCGCCTACCTGGTAGCCGTCGACGCGGCGGGCAACCACACCGGCCTATCCCCCGAGCCGCTCCCGCTCATGATAAGCCAGAACTCCGACCGGCCCATAGTCAAATTGAGCAATATACGCACCGACGGCAGCACCGTGCTCAAGATGGTGAACACCGTATTCGGCAGCGTCAATGACGACGACGGCAGCGTAGTAAAATTCGAAACGAGCGAAAATGGCACGGTTTGGACCGAGCAGCTCTTAAGCGGCGGGACCTTCAGCTACGATGCCTCCGCCGGCGACGGCGCAAAGAACATATACTTTAGGGTAACCGACGCCAAGGCTACGGTATTCAGCACCAGCGCGGCTACGAGCATAGAAAAGCCCAGGATCGAGACCAATCCCGCCGAGCTGCCCGCCGCCTACGTAGATGGGCCGATAGCCTTCCAGGTCGACACCGCCACTCCCGAGATAAATCCCTCGATAATGGCGGACCGTACCGTAGTCTTTGATTTCTCGGACGAAGTGGCCTTAAGCACGAATATGCCCTTTGGAGGCAATTCGGCGCTATTCAGGCTGCGGGCCCAGGCCAGCGATTCCAACGGCATAGCCGGCGTAAGCTTCAGCGTGCCCGGCGCGCCAGGCAGCCCCTATGCGGCCATACTCGACGCCGGCTACTACCGCACGCCTACTATAGACATTAGCGGCGTGGCCGACGGCCCCCTGGTAATAACCATAGAGGCTACGGACAATTCGGGCCTAAAGACCAGCCTTACGCGCACGGTAATCATAGACAACAGCGCCCCCTCGGTAAGCTTCACCAACCCGCGTAGCCTCATTGACGTGGTCAACGGCAACATCGAGGTAAAGGGCCTGGCCAGCGACGGCGGCTCGGGGCTTAGTTCAGTGCAATACAAAGTCGGCTATAACCATGCCGCCCAGAGCTGGCAGGACGTAGGCGGCAGCCTCTTTAGCTGGCAGGTGGACTTCAAGGACGCCAACCGCATAGATATCTACGCCAACTCAACGGATGGCAGCGACGACAATAGCGACGATATCTGGCAGGTGCCCGTCCTCATACGCGCCGAGGACAACGCCGGCAACGTATATACATCCACCGTAACGGACTACATCCTCCTCGTCGACCCCTCCGGCGACAAGCCCAAAGCCCTCATCATATACCCCGATCCGGCGTCGCTTAACCGCACGCTCGGCGGCAACATACGCATCTTCGGTTCCGCTGAAGATGACGACGGCGTGCAGGCGGTATACATGCAGGTCGACGTAAACGGCGACGGCCTCTTCGACGCGGCGGACGTGGCGTCCAATGGCGTCGATTGGTATAATGCCGGCGAAGGCCAGAGCGTAAGCGGCACCGTGAGCTGGAACAGGACGATAAACGCCGACCAGGAATTCGACCCGCCCGGCGCGGGCACGCGTACCATATACTTCCGCGTACGGGCGCGCGATATATACGGCCTTGACGGGGCGTGGAGCCTAGCTCAGCGCATAGACGTGGACAAAAACGTGCCCAAGATAGGCTCGGGCATACCGCTTACCCTCAAGCAGGGCGGCGCGGAACTCAGCTACGTCGCCGACACCTGGCTGAAAGGATCGTGGAGCCTGGTAGGCAGCGTAGAGGACGAGAGCGGCATAGACTCCATAACGATCAGCGGCGATATCAACGGCTCATTGGCCGCTAATCCCGCCTGGTTCACCAACTTAGGCGGCGATAATTATCGTTTCGAAATACCCCTTAGCACCGCGGCCTCGGCGGGTCGCGTAAGCTTCACCATTACCGCGCTGGACAAGAGCACCCCGCAGCTGCAGACCTCCCTATCCTTAAGCGTGCAGGCGGACAATCAAGCGCCTACGCTGAACGCCTATACCGGCGCCCTGCCCATAGTGCAGAGCAACCTGGCCTACACCCTGGCCTCCAGCCTCAATGAGTCGGGCAGCGGCTTCGGCAAAGTGGCCTTCTACTTCGTGCGCAGGGACCGCTTGGGCAATACGGCCAACGACCGCGTATACATGCCCATGGAGGGCAACAGCTTTACCGCGCTGAGCGGCCTGAGCCTCCAGGACGGCCTCTATTACCTGGCGGGCGCCGGCGCTACCCGGCCGGACGAATACACGCTCGTGGACGCCGACCTCATAGGCAACGCGAACGTCCGAGTAGGCGGCCTCGTGCGCATAGCCGGGCTGGACCGCAGGATAGTCACCTGGAACGAAGCCTCGGGTACGCTCAGCTGGGCCGACGAGGTGGATACGGGCGTGACGGACTACCAGATCGCCTACGCTCAGATCGTGGACAACCAGACCGTGGAAACCCCCGTTTACCTTGGCGGCATTTTAACCAATATCATCAACGATGACGGCGACGGCATGGTGGAAAGCGTGGAGCGCTCGGGCGGCCTCTACTCCTGGACCGCCTCCCTCGATTCCCGCAACATACCAGACGGCCCCATCGAGCTGCATTGGGTGAGCTTCGACAAAGCAGGCAACTTCATAGCCAACTCGCTTACGAGCTCCATAGCCAATAACAGGCCCCTCCTAGCCGCCCTTACCCTGGGTACCGACCTGGATGGAGACGGAGGCGTCTCCGCCGCGGAGCAGGTGCCGGCTTACAGCGCCTTGGACGCGGAAGGCAATGAGCAAGCGATCGCCACCATAGCCTCGGGAGCCTTTACGGCCAAGGGCCATACGACGGCGGACATAGACGTCGTGGGCGGCAACGGCCAGCTCTTCTACGCGCTTAGCGTAGGCGGCGCGGATATACACGGAGGCCTGCAGAACCTCCGCAGCGACGGCATATCGCCCATAGAGACGGTGGAGATCAGCGAAGCGCAGCTCCTGGCCATGGGAGAAGGAGCGCGCAGCCTCGTCTTTACCCTATGGGATAGCACCGAGGAGTCGCTGCCTGGCAGCACCAGCCTATCGGCCGAGCTCACCGCGCCGATTAACGTGCGGCTCATCGATACGGTAACGCCGAAGGTCGTCATCGATCCCTTCTTCTGGAACGCCGACGACGACAATAGCCTCTATGGCGATAGCAAGCTGAACGGCCATATCGAGCTGACGGGCGTTATCGACGGCACGGATCCGGACCTATCGGGCCAGGCGAGCATACGCGGCACGGCTTATGACGACCAGCGCCTTACGAGCCTCTGGATGGCCATAGACGGCTTCGCGTTCACCGGCGCCGGCGCCAGCGGCACGCAATTCGACACCGACGGCGATGGCGCTCTGGAAACGCTATCCCGCAGCTATTACCGCCTCGCGAGCTTCGGCGCGGGCGCGTGGACAGGCACGGACCGTTGGGCCACGGACGGCTGGAAATTCGCCGTCACGCCGGTTTCTTTAGGCCAGGACGGCCATCTCGTCGAGTGGCAGCTCGACTGGGACAGCGCCCGCGTCACGAACGTGGCGGCCCTCAATCGCGTCATACGCATGCTGGCCCAGGATAAGCGCGTCAGCCCCCAGGCAAACGCGTCGAGCGA
>JBGSKZ010000423.1:0-6996 GCA_041741035.1 Treponematales bacterium | reverse complement strand
GCGCATAGCGGCAGCCTCCGACGGCTGCAGCTACCTGCGCCTGCAGCGCAAGGCCGCCCCCGAGCTCTATCCGGCCGGCGAGCGCTTCGAGCTGGGCAAGGCCAAGCTCCTGCGCGAAGGCAAGGACCTCCTCATCGTGGCCCTAGGCGCCCTCATGGTGGCCGAGGCTAAAAAGGCCGCCGAGCTGCTTTCAGGCGAGGGCCTTGAAGCCACCGTGCTCGACCTCTTCAGCCTGGCGCCCATAGACCGGGCTGCCATAGTCAAGTACGCGTCGGCCAGCGGCCGCGTCGTAAGCTGCGAGAACCACCGCGTAACCGGCGGCTTAGGCAGCGCCATAGCCGAGATACTCGCCGAGGAAGGCGTGCGCGCCAAGCTGCGGCGCGTAGGCGTGGGCGCGGACCAATTCGGCGAGGTAGGCACCCAGGACTGGCTCGCCGATCATTTCAAGCTCAGCGCGCCCCACATAGCGGCGGCCGCTAAAAGCCTTTTTTAACAGGAGTCAGGCATGAAACTAGCCATAGCGTCGGACCTCTCGGGCTACCCGCTGGCCCGGGAAATCGTCAAGCACCTCAAGGAAAACCACCCCGCCATAGAAATCATAGACTTCGGCATAGAGAGCCCCGACGCGCCCCAGCCCTATTTCGTGCAGGCGCCCAAGGTGGCCAAAGCCGTGCAGAAGGGCGAGGCCGAAAAGGGCATACTCATATGCGGCACCGGGCAGGGCATGGCCATCGTGGCCAACAAGCACAAGGGCGTGTACGCCTGCGTCGTGGACGACCTCTTTTCCGGCGAGCGCTCCAAGATCATCAACAACGCCAACGTCATCACTATGGGCGGCTGGATAACGGCGCCCTTCCTGGGCACGCAGATCGTGGACGCCTGGCTGGCCGTGGCCTTCACCCAGAAGATGGAGTTCAAGAAGGACTTCCTTACCAACGCCTTTAACAAGGTGGTGGAGCTCGAGGCCGAGCAGTTTAAGTAAAGATGAGAAAGGCATGGGGGGAGGTTTCCCCCTCGCTCCAAAAGTCCGGCGAGTACGCCGGACGTTTCTCCGCTACCCCCTCGATTGATTCTGGTAGCCGGGGTCGGGGGGATACCCCCCGCATCGCTTCGCGATGCTCCCCCTGCGGTCCTGCGCACTGCTCGGACCGCACCCCCTCGCTCCCGCGTCCTCGCGTGCTAAGGTCGAGGGCCTGTACGCTACCCATTACATACAGCTCGGCCGACGTGCCGTGAGGAGACAGTAAGCATGAATGATAACGAACGACTTATAGCCGGTCTCATGGCCAGGGCTCGGGCGGCGCAGGCCGTGGCCGCCACCTGGGACCAGGCGCGCACCGACGAGGTATGCGTGGCCGTGGGCTGGGCCGTGTATAACGACGAAAACATAGCGGTCCTGGCCAAAAGCGCGGTGGAAGAGACCGGCATGGGCGTGGTGGCCGACAAGATAACCAAGCACAAGAACAAGGTGCTCGGCCTCCTCCGCGACCTCAAGGGTTCCAAGAGCGTGGGACTTATCGAAGTGGATGAGGCGCGCGGCCTGCGCAAATACGCCAAGCCCGTGGGCGTGGTGGGGGCCCTGGCCCCGGTCACGAACCCCACGGCCACCCCGAGCTCCAACGGACTGGCCATACTGAAAGGGCGGAACGCCGTCATCTTCGCCCCGCATCCCAAGGCCAAGAAATCCAGCGCCCTCGCCATAGGCTTCATGCGCGCCGCCCTCAAGAAGGTAGGCGCGCCTGAGGATCTCGTGCAGCTCATCGAGGAGCCCAGCGTGGAGCTTACGCAGGAGCTCATGCGCCAGGTGGACCTCGTCGTCGCCACCGGCGGCGGCGCCATGGTAAAGGCCGCCTATTCCTCGGGCACGCCGGCCTACGGCGTGGGGCCGGGCAACGCCGTGCAGCTTTTGGCCGAGGACGCCGACCCCGCCGACGCGGCGGCCAAGATAGCCGTAAGCAAGGCCTTCGACAATGCCACCAGCTGCTCCAGCGAAAACTCCGTCGTCGTATACCGTGCGCTTTACGAGGCCTTCGCCAAAGCCATGCAGGCGCAGGGCGGCTACCTGTGCAATGCCGAAGAAAAGGCCAAGCTGCGCGCCTGGCTCTGGGTCACGGGCAAGGACGGCCACGAGGGCTTAAATCCCAAGATCATAGCCAAGGGAGCCTCCGTAATAGCCGAAGGCGCGGGCTTCGCCGTCCCCGCGGGAACCAAATTCCTCATGGTGGAGGCCAAAGGCTCGCCTGAACAGGAAAAGTTCACCCAGGAGAAAATATCCCCGGTCCTTACCCTCTGGCAATGCAAGGATTTCGACGAAGGCCTAGGCCTCGTGGTGGGCATAACCGACGCCTGCGGCACCGGGCATTCCTCGGGCATATTCACGCATAAGGCCGAGTACATAGACCGCATGGGACTAACCATGCGCTCCAGCCGCATCATGGTGCGCCAGGGCATGGCCTCGGGCAACGGCGGCACCTTCGCCAACGGCATGCCCAGCACCGTCACCTTGGGCTGCGGCACCTGGGGCGGCAATATCACCACCGAGAACATACACTGGCGCCATTTCATCAACGTAAGCTGGCTGTCGCTACCCCTGGAGCCCAAGCGCCCGAGCGACGAGGAAATCTTCGGCGGATACTGGGAGAGGTATGGGAGAGAGTAAGAATCTAGAATCTAGAATCTAGAAGCGAGAAGCTAGAATCGTGAGTTCGGCGGCCGATAGCCGGATTCTAGATTCTGTATTCTAGATTCCTGTTAGTAGGAAGAAGAAGTGGGGAAGAAGAATCTAGTAGCTAGAAGTGAGGAAGAAGAAGCTAGAAGCTAGAAGCTAGAATCGTGAGTTCGGCGGCCGATAGCCGGATTCTAGATTCTATATTCTAGATTCTGACTTCAGACTTCCGACTTCTTCTCCAGAAAGGACACAGGAACCGTGAAACTATTCGAATACCAGGCTAAGGAGGCCTTCGCGGCCGAGGGCCTGGCCATACCCAAGGGTATGCTCTGTACCGACGCGGAGGCCGCGGCGCGCGCCGCTGACGAGCTGGGCTACCCCTGCGTGGTAAAGAGCCAGGTGCTCCGCGGCGGGCGCGGCAAGGCCGGGCTCATACGCCTGGTAAAGGGCCGCGACGAGGCCAAAGCCTACGCCGCGAGCCTCTTCGCGGGTCCCTATGACGTCCGGTCCCTCCTCGTGGAAAAAGCCGTCGACATAGGCCGCGAGATTTACCTGGCCATAACGGTGGACCCCCAAGCCGCCACGGCTCTAGTGCTCGCCTGCGCCGAGGGCGGCGTGGAGATAGAGGAGCTGGCGCGCAGCGCGCCGGAGAAGATACTCCGCGAGCGCGTCGATATCGATACGGGCCTCCTGCCCTACCAGGCGCGGAACCTCGCCTACGCCCTGGGCTTCGACGCCGAAGGCGCCAAGCTTTTTACGCCCGTACTCGAAGCGCTGTGGCGGGTTTTCCGCTCCAAGGACGCGGAGCTGGCCGAGATCAACCCGCTCTTCGCGACCAAGGCCCGGGAGGGCAAGCCGTCGCGGCTGATAGCCGGCGACGGCAAGCTGTCCATAGACGACAACGCGCAATTCAGGCAGACCTCCAGCGAGCCCGAGCGTAGCCGCTTCGACAGCGACGTGGCCTTCGAGGCGGCCAAGGACGGCATACCCTACCTGCAGTTCGACGGCGACATATCCCTCATGTGCGCGGGCGCCGGCCTTACCACGGTGGTATACGACCTCGTCAACTACGAGGGCGGCACCGTGGCCAATTACCTGGAGTTCGGCGGACCTAACTACAAGAAGGCCGTGCGCGCAATGGAGCTCTGCCTCAAGAACGATCCCAAGGTTATCCTCATCGTCACCTTCGGCACCATAGCCCGCGCGGACATCATGGCCGACGGCATAGCCGAGGCCATAGCCAAGCTTAAGCCGCGCTGCCCTATCGTAGCCTGCATACGCGGCACCGGCGAAGAGGCGGCCGTTGCCACGCTCAAGGCAGCGGGCCTGGAACCCTTGTTTGACACCGAAGAGGCCGTACGACGCGCCGTGGAGCTATCCAAGCGCCCCGCCGCCCTTGGAGCAGGAGCCTTAGCATGAGCATATTCATCGATCGGTCCACACGGGTGCTCGTGCAGGGCATAACCGGAAGCGAAGGCGCATTCTGGACCAAGCACATGATGGACCTAGGCACTTCGGTCGTGGCGGGCGTAACGCCTGGCAAGGAAGGCCAGCGCGTGGAAGGCGTACCCGTGTACCATACGGTGCGCCGGGCCGTCCTGGAGCATAAGGCCGACGCGGCCATGCTCTTCGTGCCGCCGCGCTTTACCAAGGACGCCGTGTTCGAGGCTCTGGACGCCGGTATTAAAAAGATCGTCACTATAGCGGACGGCATACCCCTGCACGAGGCCGTGCAGATACGCAAGGCCGCCAAGTCCTGCGGCGCCCGTGTCGTGGGCGGCAATACTTCCGGCGTCATAAGCCCGGGCCTGGCCATGATGGGCATGTTCCCCTTCTGGATAGAGCGCGTGTACAAGCCGGGCCGCATAGGCGTCATGACCCGCTCCGGCTCGCTTACTAACGAGGTGACCGCCATGATCGTGCGCGGCGGCTTCGGCGTGTCGAGCCTCATGGGCGTTGGCGGCGACCCGGTTCCCGGAACCCGCTTCGCCGAATTCCTGCCCGATTACCAGGCCGATCCGGATACGGACGCCGTGGTAATCATAGGGGAGCTCGGCGGCACGATGGAAGAGGAAGTGGCCGAGGCCATGGAAGCTGGTATATTCGCGAAACCTCTCGTGGCCTTTATGGGCGGCCGCACCGCGCCCGAAGGCAAACGCATGGGCCATGCCGGCGCCATCGTGTCGGGGGGGAAGGGATCGGTGGCCGACAAGATAGCCGCCTTTGAGAAAGTCGGCGCCTTGGTGGCCGACCGCCCGCGTATGGTGGGCGAACTCCTTAAACAAGCGTTAGGAATACAATCATGAGCACGCTCAAGCAGGGCAATCCAGCCGTAAAGAACGGCATCATACTTGCCGTGGCCCTGGCCATAGGCTTGGCCATATCGCTGTCGCCCGCGCCTTCGTCGCTGGTCAGCACTATAGTCAACGCGGTAAACCCGGGCACGGCCACGCCGTCATATCCCAAAGCCATGCATACGGGAGCGCCGGGCATGGCTGCCCTTGGCGTCATGGCCTTCGCGCTCATCCTCTGGATAAGCGAGGCCATGCCTTTCCATATAACCGGCCTCATGGCCCTCATACTCCTTACCCTTTTCAAGGTGGGCAAGTATAAGGAGATCATTTCCACGGGCTTCGGCAACGACATCGTGGTGTTCTTCATCGGCGTGCTCGTCATCACAGCCTTCATTACCAAGAGCGGGCTGGGCAAGCGCATATCGGCCATCATCCTGTCCATAACGGGCAATAACACGCGGGCCATAGTCTTCGGCTTCCTGGCGGCGGGCGCGATACTGTCCATGTGGATAACCGACATGGCAGTGGCGGCCATGCTCATGCCCCTCGCCCGCGCCATACTCATAGAAGAAGGCTGCAAGCCTAAAGAGTCCAATTTTGGCAAGGGCCTCATGATAGCCGTGGCTTGGGGCGCCCTCGTGGGCGGCATAGGCACGCCGGCGGGCACAGGCGCCAACCCCATAGCCCTGCAGTTCCTGGCCAATATGGCCGGCATACGCCTGTCCTTCCTCGACTGGATGGTATACGGCGTGCCTTCGGCCATACTGATACTGCCGGTGGCCTGGGCCGTCCTCATGCTGTTCTTCCCCCCGGAAATGAAGCACCTGAAAGTGACTAAGGAACAGCTCAAGGCCGAGCTCAAGGATATGCCCCCCATGAACCGCGAGGAGAAGATAACGCTCTTCGTCTTCGCCGTTACCATACTCATATGGATAGCCACGCCCCTCATCGAAGGCCCCCTGGGCATGGTCATAGAGATATCGCTGCCGGCCCTCCTCGCGGCTTGCCTCTTCTTCATGCCCGGCATGAGCGCGGCCAAGTGGAAGGATATCGAGGGCGAAATCGACTGGGCGGGCATACTGCTCATCGTATCGGGCATAGCGCTCGGCACCTATCTGTATAAGACCGGCGTGGCCGAATGGCTGGCTATCACCCTGCTCGGGCGCATAGGCGAGGTGCCGCTCTTCGCGCAACTCTTCCTCGTCACCCTGGGCGTGTGCCTTTTAAAGGTGGTGTTCTCGTCCAATAGCGTGACGGCTACCATACTCATTCCCTTGATCATAGGCTTGGGCAAGGCAACGGGCATAGACGTCACGGGCATAACGCTGGCCGCGGGGCTTACCACCAGCCTGGCCTTCATACTGGTAACCACCACGCCCACCAATGTCATACCTTTCAACGCCGGCTACTTCAGCATCAAGGATATGGCCAAGGCAGGCCTCGTGCTCACCGTAGGGGCGTCCTTCGTCATAGCGCTTGTATTCATAAGCATAAGCGCCATCAAAGGCGGCTTTTAAGCGGCTGCCGGCCGCCGGCGGCCGCAGCATGGAAGCCGGCCACCGCATCATAGAAACAAGCCGCCGCATTGCAGCGGCGGCTTCCGGCTCCGAAACATAGGCTTCGGGGGACCAAGTTTGCCTCTGTGCCTTCGTTTCTGCTAAAATGGGCGCCATGGATTCAGAACGCGCGCGTTTGCGGCCGGCCATACTTACGCTGGCCTTGGCTCTGGTTTTATCCCTCTCCGCGTACGCGGAGGGTTTCGATTGGTCCGCTTCCTCCCTCCGGCCGCCTTTCGGGCCGGTAGACGCCCTCTCCGCCATACTAGTGGACGCTCATACGGGTAGCGTGCTCTACGCTCAGAACGCCGACGAAACGCTGCCCCCGGCGTCCATGGTAAAGCTCATAGCCATGGACGAGCTCCTTTCGGAGGTGGACGCGGGGCGGCTGAGCCTGGCGCAGGACGTGCCTTTGCCGCCGGCCAGCTGGGCGCGCAACGCCCCGCCGGGCTCTTCCCTGATGTTCCTCGGCCCCAGA
>JBGSKZ010000422.1:0-4071 GCA_041741035.1 Treponematales bacterium | reverse complement strand
TGCGCCGCGGCGCTTTGCGCGGCCTCTGCGAAGCGTATGGCCGCGAATAGCCCGGCCGGGCCGCCGCCTATGACGATGAAGTCGTAACGCTCTTGCGCGGCGGCGGATGATATCATGCGCGAGATACTAATATCGTAGGGCGGCCAAGGTCAATCGCGGTCGAATCGGCAAATATCATTTGTAATTAACCTAAAACTAATAGTACACTAATGGAACAACCCATAGGTATGGAGCTTTATTAGGAGGCACTATGAAACGTTTCTTTGCTATCGCGGCCATGTTGCTGGCCGTTGCGTCCTTTGCGGCCGCCCAGAATTCAGTAAGCGCGTATACCACGCTCGAAGAACCCCTGGCAAAAGCCCTGTTTGAGCAGTTCGAGGCCGAGACCGGCATAAAGGTAAGCTTCGTGCGCCTGTCCGGCGGCGAGGCCATAGCCCGCATGGAGGCCGAGAAGGCCAATCCGCAGGCGTCGATATGGGTGGGAGGCGTAGGCCTTGACCACATAACTGCCAAGCAGAAGGGCCTCACCACCCCCTACAAGTCCAGGGCAGCGGGCAAGACCGCGGCGGAGTATAAGGACAAGGACGGCTATTGGGTAGGCCTGTACGTCGGCCCCCTTACCTTCGTCACGAATATGAATCGCGCCAAGGAACTGGGCATTACCCCGCCGAAAAGCTGGGCCGACCTCCTTAAGCCCGAGTACAAAGGCCTTATCCGCGTCGCCAACCCCAATACCTCCGGCACGGCCTACAACGTGATAACCACCCTGCGCTACATATACAAAGGCGACGAGCAGAAAGTGTACGATTACCTCAAGAAGCTCGACGTCAATATCGACCAGTACACCCGCTCGGGCTCGGCGCCCGGCAAGAGCGTAGCCATAGGCGAGATACCCATAGCCATAGGCTACGCCCATGACCAGGTCAAGCTCAGGGTGGAAGGCGCCCCGGTGGAAATCCACGCCCCCAGCGAAGGCACCGGCTATGAGCTGGCATCCATGTCCCTCGTCGCCGGCGGCAAGGACGCCGTCAACGCCAAGAAGCTGTATGACTGGATCTTAAGCAGCCCCAGCGCCCAGGAAAAATTCGTGGCCTACTACCTCGTGCTCGTGGCCAGCGGCTCGGCCACCCATCCCCAGGCCCTGTCCATCAAGCAGCTTAAGACGGTAAAGCAGGATTTCGCCTGGGACGGCGACGCGATCAACCGCGAGCGCCTGCTTAAGCGCTGGACCGACGAGATAGGATCTAAACGCTAAGGAAACGCGCGCGGAAGCACGCGCGCGGCGGCTTTTCGCGGGGGTCGGCCAGATAGCCGGCCCCCGCCTTATTGAAGATGGCGGCGACTCGCCACCCGCCGGCTAGGCCGGCGCTCCATCCCTTAACGCATGGGAGCCCTCCGTGATTACCAAGGACAGGCTGATAAAATTCCTACTGGCCATCGCGCTGTTCGCCGCGGCGGATCTATGGATATATAGCACGCTCAGGAACAGCATCCGATCCTCGGCCAACGAAGAGCGCACGAAGCAGCTGAGCCTCCTCGCGCTCGGCGTACCCGATAATCCCGACTTCGTAGAGCAATGGCTCGGCGGCGTGGAAGAGTCCATAGAAGGCGGAGCGGCCGTTTATCTCCGCTATTCCGCCGACGATCCGGAGCTCTATGACACCCTAGCCGTGAACGAGGACGCCCTGGTCCTCTGGCGGTCCATAGAGTCCAGCCCGGACGCGGAGAAGGGCCTGGAAGCCGCCTACTACCTCGAGCAGTATGCGTCCACGGTGGCCCTCGAGTACCGCGGCCGGAAAGCCCGCGTCTTCTACGCGCCTAAGCCTGACGAGGAAGGCATAGAGCTTTTGGGCATAGCCATATTCATCGTGCCCGAGGCCGCCGGGGGAAACCTTGAGCGCCTCCTGGGCATATTCGCGCTCGGCTCCTTCGCGCTCTTCGCCGCGCTTACGGGCATAGCCAAACTCTTGCGCGACCAGATCGTCGGCTACGCGGTGCTCGTGCTTACCCTCCTTGCCGGCGTCTTCATCGTCTTCCCCCTCGGCGAGGCTTTCCGGCTGTCCTTCCTGAAGGACGGCGCCTATTCGCTGGAAGTATGGGCGCGCTCCCTCTCAGGCTCCAGCCTCAAGGCGCTATGGGGCTCCATACGCCTTGGCGTATGGACGGCTAGCTGTTCCACCATCGTCGGCTTCGTCTTCGCCTTCGCCATTTACCGGACGAGCATGCGCGGCAAGCGCTTCCTGTCGGCCATAGCGCAGCTGCCGGTCATATCGCCGCCCTTCTCCCTTACCCTGTCGATAATATTGCTGGCGGGCAACAACGGCCTTATCACGAAGCAGCTGTTGGGCCTCCAGAATTTTTCCATATACGGCCTCAGCGGCCTCGTCATCGTGCAGACCATAGGCATGTTCCCCATAGCCTTCCTTACCCTGGCCAGCGTGCTGCAGGCCCTGGACTCCACGCTCGAGGAGGCCGCGCTGGACCTGAACGCGAGCCGCTGGAAGGTCTTTTCCACGATAACGCTGCCCTTGGCGGTGCCCGGCATACTGTCGGCCTGGCTGCTCGTATTCACCAATTCCCTGGCGGACTTCGCCAACCCCCTGTTGCTCGCGGGCAATTACCGCGTGCTGTCGGTGGAGGCTTATATACAGGTGACCGGCAGAAACGACTTGGGCGGAGGCGCGGCCCTGTCCCTCCTCCTCCTATTGCCCACGCTTACCGCCTTCTTCGTGCAGCGCAACTGGGTGGCCAAGCGCTCCTTCATAACCGTGACGGGCAAGCCCAACGCCAAGCTCGTCGAGATAGCGTCCCCCATGGTACGGCGCGCCTTGAGCGTAGCGGTATGGGCGGCAACCGCCTTCGTCATTTCGCTCTACGGGACCATAGTGGCCGGCTGCTTCGTCAAGAATTGGGGCATAGACTACAGCTTTACCCTGTCCAATATCAGCGAAGCCCTGTCTCGGGGCGGTGAGGCCATACGCTCCACCGTTACCCTGGCCGCCGCAGCCACGCCCATAGCGGGCATACTGGCCATGGCTGCGGCTATGATCTTCGTGCGCAAGAGCTTCGCGGGCAAGCGGGCGCTGGAAGCGCTCATGATGACGCCCTTCGCCGTGCCGGGTACGCTCTTAGGCATAGCCTACATACTGGCTTTCAATAAGACGCCCCTCCTGCTCGTGGGCACGGGCGCCATCATCGTCATTAACTACGTGATACGCGAGCTGCCCGTAGGCATAGAAGGCGGCGTGGCATCGCTGCGGCAGATAGACCCGTCCATAGAAGAGGCGGCGCGCGACCTAGGAGCCGACGAGAGCATGGTGTTCCGGAGCATAGTGCTGCCGCTCATACGGCCCGCCTTCATCACGAGCATGTCCTATACCTTCGTGCGCTCCATGACGGCCGTAAGCGCGGTAATCTTCCTCATATCCGCGCGCTGGTACCATATGACGGTGCTCATCTACAATTTTTCCGAGAACTTGCGCTTCGGTCTGGCCAGCGTCCTGGCCACGACCCTCATCATCATAGTCATGGGCGCCTTCGGCCTCATGCGGCTCCTCGTGCGCGACAGCGGGGCCATGGACAAGACCATTACGAGATAGGGAGAGCGATATGGCAAAGAACCCGGTGGCGGTTACCCTGGACCGCGTAACGCGAATATACAAGAACGTGAAGGGCCGGCCCGACGTGGTGGCCGTGCGCGACTCAAGCTTCGAGGTGGCGCCCGGCGAGCTCGTCACCCTGCTCGGCCCCTCGGGCTGCGGCAAGACTACCACGCTGCGCATGATAGCCGGCTTCGACCTGCCAAGCTCCGGCAGCATACGCATAGGCGGCGAGGACGTGAGCATGCTTCCGCCCAACAAGCGGGACACCGCCACGGTGTTCCAGAGTTACGGCCTCTTCCCTCACATGAACGTGGCGCAGAACGTGGCCTACGGACTGCGCATACGCAAGGTGGGCAAGGCCGAGTCCGACGAGCGCGTCAAGCGCGCGCTATCGCTCACGGGCCTGCAGGATTACGCCGAGCGGGCGCCGGGCAGGCTATCGGGCGGGCAGCAGCAGCGCGTGGCGCTC
>JBGSKZ010000421.1:0-1666 GCA_041741035.1 Treponematales bacterium | reverse complement strand
ATAGACCGGCGTTTCCACGGAGAGCCCGGTATGCCCGGTATTCACGCTCTTGAAGATAGGCCCTATGCGGCGCATGCCCTTCTTACGCTTCTTGTCGCTCATGCGCTAGAGCGTAGCGCGGCGCGGCCCCGAACGCAAGCGCTCACGGTCCTACCGTACCCTATAGTATTATTGCATAAGAGCGAGCCCTCCTATGCTCACGCCCGGTAATCGGCCTCATTCTGTCCGAACCAATGTTTATTAAGTTGCGCTGGGCTTTCATTTTTACGGGTATTAGTTATAATGGTTAACTTAAAATGTCGAGAATGCGGAGGTTTTTATGAGATCTATACAGGCGAAGATCATATTGCTGGCCGCATTGGTAGCCATAGCGATAGCGGGCGTACTCACTATATCCTTCCAGTTCGTGCTTAAATCCTCTTCAGAGGCCCAGCTAAATTCTCTTAAGGTTTTGCTATTAGAAGACTTTGACCGACTTATAAAGACTCAAGTGGAAACCTCGGCTACCATGCTAAGCGCTTTGGCCAAGAAGAGGGATGCCGGACTTATCGGCACGGCCGAAGCCCGCGGACTCGCGCGAGATCTCTTACGGGATATGCGATTCGGCGCTGACGGCTATTTTTGGGCGGATACCCCGGAGGGACTTAATGAAGTACTGCTCGGCAATGCCAGCGAAGGTAGCAATAGACTAGAGTTAAAAGACGCGAAGGGCTTCCCTTTAGTAAAGGCTATCATTGAAGTAGGCATGAAAGGCGGCGGGTACACGGACTATTGGTTCCCTCGCGCGGGTCAAACGGAGGCGCAACCCAAGCGCGGGTATAGCTTATATGTACCGGGATTTAATTGGGTAATCGGCACCGGCAATTATATAGATACGATTGAATCTCTCGTAGCCGAAAAGGAAACTGAAGCTGTACAGGTACGCATGAAGGCCTTAGGCGTTATCCTGCCCACGGCATCTATCTTAGCCTTGATAGCGCTTGTCTTTGCCCTCGTCCTGGGCAGGCGTTTCGCTAAGCCGATCTTACTCGCGGCGGAACGTATGAGAAAACTCGCGGAGTCGGATGCCGATCTGACTGTTACCCTGAGCGGGACATCTAAAGATGAGATAGGGCTATTAGCCATTTCATTTAATCAATTTACAGCGAAGCTGCGCGGCCTCATGATAGACGTCAAGCACGCCATAGACGGCACGAACGAGATCAAGCAAAACGTATCCGCATCCACCGAGGAGACTTCGTCCGCAATCGAGGAGATCAGCGCCAACCTCAATTCCATACAGAGGCAGATCGAGCTGCTCGACCAGAATATCAACGATAACGTAGCCACTATCGAGCTGATTACCCGTAACATAGGCCAAGTCGACGACCAGATCATGAGCCAGTCGGCCATGGTGGAGGAATCGACCTCGGCGATCACGGAGATGATGGCATCGCTGAACAGCGTGAACGGCATAGCCCAGGCCAAGCAAAAGACGACCTTGGCGCTGAGCAAGGTGGCTGCGGACAGCAAGGACAATATCCTCGAGACGGCCAACACCTTCAAGTCGGTGGTGAGCCAGATTAACCAGATACAGGAAATGGCAAATACCATCAACGACATATCGGCCCAGACCAACCTGCTGTCCATGAACGCCGCCATAGAGGCCGCGCACGCGGGCGACGCC
>JBGSKZ010000420.1:0-1902 GCA_041741035.1 Treponematales bacterium | reverse complement strand
ATAGACCGGCGTTTCCACGGAGAGCCCGGTATGCCCGGTATTCACGCTCTTGAAGATAGGCCCTATGCGGCGCATGCCCTTCTTACGCTTCTTGTCGCTCATGCGCTAGAGCGTAGCGCGGCGCGGCCCCGAACGCAAGCGTATCCGAGGCCGGCTGAGACCTAGCGCGCTTGCGCTCCGACTCTAGATAACTATACTTCACACCTGAGGTGCGCAATGAAATCAAGTATAAAGGCCAAGGCCCTACTCTTTCTCGTGGCTCTTCCGCTTATGCTGATAGCGGCATTGGCGGCCATGCTCTTTACCGTTGAATTCAATAAGGACATACGCAACGCGCGGGCCATGCTCTCAGCCCGTAGCAATAATATACGCGACGCCATACACCTGGAAGTATCGCGCAGCTTCGAGCTCCTGCGCACCGTGGCGACCAACCCCTTGAGCGGCCGCGTCGTTTCGCGCATGGCAGCCGTGCCTCTTGGCCTCGATAACGACGACTACGCTGAGCTTGATGAATTCGGGGCCTTGAAGGAGGCCATGGACTATACCTCCCGCGGCACTACCCTGGACCTCGTGTACGTGGCAAGCAGCGCCTCGTCCGGCCTGGTGCTTAGCAGGGACGTGCAGCTTGCCGCCGGCTTCGACGTGCGCGGCCGCGACTACTACCAAGCCGCCATGGCAAAGCCCGGCAGTTTCGTTATCAGCCAGCCGCGGGTATCGGCGGAGCAGA
Source organism: Treponematales bacterium (assembly GCA_041741035.1). Lineage (GTDB taxonomy): Bacteria > Spirochaetota > Spirochaetia > Treponematales > UBA12059 > UBA5200. Next base: position 1,175 of record JBGSKZ010000420.1, on the reverse strand, counting down.
GCGCCGAGCCCATCATCGTCATAACAGGCGCGCGAAGCATAGAGGACGCGGGCGGCAAGACGGTAGGCATAGCCGCGTTCAATTATCGCCTTACGCCCATCATAGCCCTGATTAAATCCCAGATGGAGGCTTACGGCGTGGACATCAGCCTCTATGATACCACCGGCAAATTCGCGCTCTGGAATCGCTATAGCGACCATGAATATTTCTTCGATCCCGCCAAGCCCCTTCCCTTGAGCGAACTGCTCGGCGAATACGGCTTTGCGGGCGAGGCCGCCGCATCGCTGGAGGAAACGCTCGTCAGCGCCGACGAGCACTACTTCGAGGCGTTCATCGCGGAGCGGGAATATATGGTGCAAGCCCTGCGCATACCGGATACCCGTTGGGCTCTCATCGTAAAGTTCCCCCGCGCGCAGGTAGTGTCGGAGCTGCTTTCGTCCATCGTGCCGCCCCTGGCTACCTTCGTGCTCGTCTTTATCTTCGCCCAGCTCTTCATCTTCATCCTTGTCATGCGGGCCATAGTAAAGCCGCTCAGCGCGGTGGGCAGGAACCTCGAGGCGCTGGCCGCGGCGGACGCGGACCTTACGGTAAGCATACCGCGCATGACCAGGGACGAGATCGGCCAGGTGGCCGAATCCTTCAATCAATTCACCGGCAAGCTGCGCGGCCTCATGATAGACGTCAAGCACGCCATAGACGGCACGAACGAGATCAAGCAAAACGTATCCGCATCCACCGAGGAGACTTCGTCCGCCATCGAGGAGATCAGCGCCAACCTCAATTCCATACAGAGGCAGATCGAGCTGCTCGACCAGAATATCAACGATAACGTGGCCACGATCGAGCTGATTACCCGTAACATAGGCCAGGTGGACGACCAGATCATGAGCCAGTCGGCCATGGTGGAGGAATCGACCTCGGCGATCACGGAGATGATGGCATCGCTGAACAGCGTGAACGGCATAGCCCAGGCCAAGCAAAAGACGACCTTGGCGCTGAGCAAGGTGGCCGCGGACAGCAAGGACAATATCCTAGAGACGGCCAACACCTTCAAGTCGGTGGTGAGCCAGATTAACCAGATACAGGAAATGGCAAATACCATCAACGACATATCGGCCCAGACCAACCTGCTGTCCATGAACGCCGCCATAGAGGCCGCGCACGCGGGCGACGCC
>JBGSKZ010000419.1:0-1032 GCA_041741035.1 Treponematales bacterium | reverse complement strand
GCCTGGCCAACGGCGCGAGCATACCGGCCATAGGCATGGGCACCTTCGGCTCGGACAGCGTGCCGGCGGAGAAGGTGGCCGCCGCCGTTACGGATGCCGCCGCCATGGGCTACCGGCACTTCGACTGCGCGGCCGTATACGGCAACGAGGCCCAGATAGGAGAGGCGCTCAAGGGCCTCATGGCTTCGGGCCTGCGTCGGCAGGAGCTCTTCATCACCTCGAAACTCTGGAACGATAAGCACGACGAGGCCGACGTCATCCCCGCCTTCGAAGCGTCGCTGCGCGCACTTGGCCTGGACTACCTGGACCTCTACCTCATACACTGGCCCTTCCCCAATCACCACGCCCCCGGCGTGGACGTGAGCGCGCGCGCCGGGAACGCCCAGCCTTATCGGCACGAAGCCTATATGAAGATTTGGCGGAAACTGGAAAGCCTCGCGGATAGCGGCCTCGTGCGCAGCATAGGCACATCCAACATGAGCGTTGCCAAGCTGGAACTCCTCCTTCGCGACGCCAGGATCAAGCCGGCGGTCAACGAGCTGGAGCTGCACCCCCACTTCCAGCAGCCAGAGCTCTGCGCCTACCTGAGCGCCCGGGGCATACAGCCCATAGCCTACAGCCCGCTCGGCTCGCCGGGGCGTCCCGAGCGCGACCGCACACCCGAGGACAGCGTGGACATAGAGGATCCGGTAATCAGGACGATAGCTGCGCGTAGGGGCGAGCACCCCGCAGCAGTATGCCTGCGCTGGGCCATTCAGCGCGGCCACATACCTATACCCTTCTCGGCGAGCCGGCGCAACCTGCTGGCTAACCTGAAGGCGGCCGTAAGCGAGCCGCTTTTGCCGGAGGATATGGCGGCCATAGGGCGCATAGACCGACGCTGCAGGCTCATCAAGGGGCAGGTGTTCCTGTGGAAGGAAGGGCAGTCCTGGGAGGATCTGTGGGACATGGACGGGATAATCAGGAGCTGAGGCGGGGCGCCGGCGCTACTTGGCCGGCGCAGTCTGCCACCCCGCCGGGCCGGCGCGCCGC
>JBGSKZ010000418.1:0-1600 GCA_041741035.1 Treponematales bacterium | reverse complement strand
GCGAGCTTACGCATGCGACGAGCGAAAGCGCCGCGGCGGCGAGGGCGAGGGCGGCCGAAGCGCGCTTAGGATTCGATGACATCAGGGCCTCCGAGTGTTTATATTTGCGGCGCCACAGCGGGAGGGCGCCGTATCGTGCTATCAGGCTTCGCTAAGACCGGCGGCGTCTTCCGCGGCCCGAAGTATGGCTCCGTCGGCCACCAGGTCGCAGGCGGCGCCTATGTCCGGATACATGATCCTGTCCTTGCCCACCATGGGCACCGCGGAGCGCAGCACCCGGTAAGCGGCCAGGGTGGGCGGCGAGAGCGCCTCGCTCGAATCCATGAGGTCCACGGCCTGGCAGGCGGACAGGAGCTCCAGGGCCAGCACGGTGCGCGCGTTCTCCAGCATCTGCCTGGCCTTGCGCGCGGCTATGGTGCCCATGGATACGTGGTCCTCCTGATTGGCGCTCGAGGGTATGGAATCCACGCTGGCCGGGTGGGCGAGTACCTTGTTCTCCGACACGAGCGAGGCGGCGGTGTACTGCACGATCATGAAGCCGGAATTAAGGCCGCCGTCCTTTACTAGGAAGGCGGGCAGGCCGTTGGACAGGCTGGGATTCACCAGGCGCTCTATGCGCCGTTCGGATACGCTGCCGAGCTCCGCGCAGGCTATGCCCAGGAAGTCCATGGCCAGAGCCACGGGCTGGCCGTGAAAATTGCCGCCGGATATGATATCGCCCCCCGAAGGGTCGTCGGGATTAAGGAAGATGAGGGGATTGTCGGTTACCGCGTTCAACTCGCGGGATACCACGTCGTATACGTAGCCTATGGCGTCGCGCGAAGCGCCGTGTATCTGCGGTATGCAGCGCAGGGCATAGGCGTCCTGCACGCGCTCTTCGCCCTGCCGCGTGGTAAGGCCCGAGCCCTCAAGCAGGTCTCGCAACCTGGCCGCGCATTCCATCTGGCCGAATTGGCCGCGCGCCTCGTGCACTCGCGGGTCGTAGGCGTCCGTTATGCCGCGCAAGGCCTGTATGGTAAGCGAGGCAATGACGTCGGCGCTGCGCGCCAGCTTCCACGCGTCGAAGGCGGCCAAGGCGCCCAGCGCGGTCATGCACTGCGTGCCGTTTATGAGGGCCAGGCCTTCCTTGGCCGCCAGCTCCACGGGCTCTATGCCGGCGGCCTTGAGCGCGTCCGCGGAGGGCATGCGAGCGCCCTGAAAGCGGCACTCGCCCATGCCGCAAAGCGTCAGGGCCATATGGGACAGGGGGGCCAGGTCGCCCGATGCGCCTAAGGAGCCTTTTTCCGGCACGATAGGGTGTATGCCCGCGTTGAGCAGGGCTAGGAGGGTTTGCACGGTGGAAGGGCGCACGCCCGAATAGCCCACGGCGAGGGCATTGGCGCGCAGGAACATCATGGCGCGCACCACCTCGTCCGGCAGCGGCTCGCCTACCCCCACGGCATGGCTCATGATAAGGTTTTTCTGCAGCGCGGCGTTGCTTTCCCCGCTTATGACCACGTCGCAGAACTTGCCGAAGCCCGTGGTTATGCCGTAGCGTATGAGTTCGTCGCGCACGCAGCGCTCCACGACCTCGCGCGATGCCGCCATGCGCGCAAGCGCG
>JBGSKZ010000417.1:0-2741 GCA_041741035.1 Treponematales bacterium | reverse complement strand
GCCGGCGCTCCGCCGGCGCTCAAGCCGGCCGCGCTTCGCATGAAAGCATCAAAATCCGGCGGAGCGGCCAGGCCTTTGCTGGCGAGGAGCTCCTTATCATAGGCAAGCTCAAAGTGGTCTATGGCCAGGGGGTAAGCGTAGCGCCCGTCCCCGGCCAGGCCCACGCGCCGCAGCGAGCCGGGCATGGCCTGCGCGGGCTCCTCGGCCAGCTTTACGAGTGACCCGGTAGCCCCGGCGCCCAATGCGCCATCGTTTGAGAACAGGAGTACCGGCGCGCCTTTGCCGACGAGGGGCAGATCCCGGCCCTCGGGGCTTGCCATATCGACGAATTCGAAGCCGAGCCCGCGGAAGCGCGCGGAAGTAGCTAGGCTTTTTATTGCCACCGAGGATGCGCTATCGGCGCCATAGAAACCCGCCGCGGGAGGCCCGGCTTGGGCTAGTATGGCCGCTACGATAAGGGCCAGCAGCGAAATAAGCGCCGCGGCGCCGTACAGGAGTGCTTTTGCCTTCATTGCCCGATGATATATCAGCGTAATCCTTTAGCCAAGCCGGCAAGGCTTCGGGCGCGCGGCGCCGGGCCTTGCTTCAAAGCCGGCGCTCCAGTAGATTTGGAAAGCGTACAAGCTTCGTATCAAGGAGTCCGCCATAGCCAAGCGCATTTTTGCATCAGCGATAGCGGGGATGATCCTGTGGCTGGCCGTCTTCTCCATGGCGGCGCTGGCCCTGGGCCGCGAGCGCATGGCGACGGGCGCCGACAACGGGGCTGCCGATGATTATAGGCTGGATACGCCCCAGGGCGAGCCCGGCGCAGCTAACTTTGACCCCCGCGACCCCCAAGTCCTCAAGGGAGCGTTGAGTATGGATGCGCTCTCGGGGCTAAAACCGGAGGCGGCGGCCGAACGGGCGGGCGCTTGGCTAGCCAGCCTCGACAGCCGCGAAACGAGGGAGCGGGAAAGGCTTATAGCCTCTATTTTGCCCGAGCGCGACTGGTTTCAGGCCCGCCTTATGATGGAGCGGGACGAACCCACGCTGAGGGGCGACGCGGCGAGCGGCGGCGCGTACGGCCAAGCCTATAAAGATATACTTGCGAGCTTAAAACCTAGCCGAGCCGCCGCGCCCGCGCTCGAAGCCGTATTGACGGCAATCTGGAAATACCTGGACCTTGGCACTGCCTTAACGGCCGGACCCGCGGCCCCCTTGGCGCGCAAAGAACGCTGGCTGCCTAGCAATGCGAGCCTGACCGCGTCGCATCGCTATGCCCTGGACCTCTTCTTCACGAAGACGCGCCGCCAGGGCCAGGAGGAAATAGGCCCGGCGGTAAGAAGCATAGCCAGCGGTATCGTGGTGGCATACGCCGACGACTGGAAAGGCGCCGACAAGGCCTCGCTGTACAAAAGCGGTGGCTTATCCCCCAAAGCCGGCAACGGCCTCATTGTCTTCAATCCCGACGAAGGCCGCTACTACGCGTATTTTCACCTCCACGACGTGAAATTCCAAACGGGAGAACTCGTGGCCGCCGGGCAAATCCTTGGCCACGGCGGCAATACGGGCATAAACGCGCGCAAAAAGGGCCATGGCCAGCACCTTCATATAGAAATACACGAAACGGACGGCAGCGTATGGACGAGCTACGAGCTCAAGGAACTCATAGCTACTCTGCCCTGAAGCCCTGTGGTTTTTGGCCGGCATAGTGCTACACTTTATGTTCAAGGCCTTCCGGCGTTCGCGCGGGCAAGCCTGATACAGGAGGTACTATGAAGCGTTTTATTCTCATAGCGATGATAGCCCTTGCCGCCGCCGGCGCCTGGGCCCAGGATTTAGCGGATTTCCAAGCGGGCTTCCAGACCTTCGCCGTGGATATGGCCGCAACCCTGTCCTACAACGCCACCGTGGGCAATAACTGGTCGGACGCCTATATAGGCAAGCTGCCCCACTTCGGCGTAGGCCTCGCCCTGGGCGTTACCGCCGTGCCGGCCGAAAGCCTCTCGGCGCTTTTCGACTCTATGGGCGAGACCCTGCCCGCGGAGCTTGCAAAAGTGGGCCTGCCCATACCCGCGGCGGCCCTCTCAGCCAAGATAGGCGGCATAATCCTCCCCTTCGACATCGGCGTGAAAGCCATGATACTGCCTCCCGAGGCAACGTCCACGCTCTCGGCCCAGGGCATAGCGGCCGACTACAAGCTCTTCGGCGGCAACGTACGGGTAGGCCTCGTGAAGGAAGGCCTGCTCCTCCCCGACGTATCGTTCGGCGCAGGGTATAATAGACTGATGGGATCGATTGAAGTTCCATTAGATATAGGCAACCAGCTTTATACTTTTAATGATGGATTTACGGATCAATCTCTTGAAGTAGTCGACCCAAACTTGAAAATGGACTGGACCACTGACAGCTTCGATTTTACCCTGCAAGTATCAAAGAAGGTGCTTTTTTTCAGGCCATTCGCTGGCGTTGGCTATTCGATGGGCAAATCAACGGTTAATGGTGGCTTAGCGGCCACAATGCTCTATGATAACGATACTTCTTCTGCCGGAGACGAGGTTACCGTAACCGATGCGGAACTGGCCGCCATTAAGCAAGCGCTCGCGGACGCAGGCCAGCCGGTTCCCGATATCTCCGCGGAGGGCTTCCTCTTCGGCGCCGAGAATTCCGAACCCGTGCTCCGCGTGTACGGCGGCCTGTCTCTGGACCTACTCATCCTGAGCCTGGACCTGCAGGGCGTCATAGTGCCCGCTACCAAGAGC
>JBGSKZ010000416.1:0-3815 GCA_041741035.1 Treponematales bacterium | reverse complement strand
GACGAGGGCGCCGGGGCGGCCGAAGAGGCGGCCAGGGCGGCGCCTACGGCCTTCTCTATGTCGCTCAGGGAGAATACGGTGTTCTTGCCCAGTATGGTGTTGGGGCCGTGCTTGAACTCGGCGGCGTCGTAGCCTTCGGCGTGGTTGAGCACGACTTCGCGTATCTTAAGGGCGCCCTCCTTGGCCAGGCCTATGAGGCCGGTGCCCAAGAGCTGTATCGAAGGCTTTAGGTAGAGGGCGCTGGCGGCCGCCTCTATTGAGGCGGAGGCGGTGCGCAGGGTGTCGGTAATGAGCGTGGATATGGCGCGCACCTTGGCCAAGAGGGCCGCTTCCGGCAGGGTAAAGCTGGCGGCCAGTATGTACAGGATGACGAGCTGGTTGATGAAGGATTTGGTGGCGGCTACGGCTATTTCGGGGCCGCAGAGTATGGGCAGGTAGAAGTCCGAGAGCTCTTGCGGTATGCGGCTGTTCTCGTTGTTCACTAGGGCCGCGCGCTTTATGGCGGGGCGCTCCAAGGCTATCTCCTGCAGTATGTCCACGAGGTCTTTGGTCTCGCCCGATTGCGATATGGCCAGTACCAGGTCGGCGTCGGAGAGGCAGCCCATATAGGAGGAGCGGAACTGCCCGGGGTTGCAGGGGTATACGGGCAGGCCCGCAAGGCCCCCGAAGAAATAGGAGGCGGTGAGGGCGGCGTGGTAGGAAGTGCCCGAGGCCAGGAGGTATACGGCCCCACCTGCCTTGCGGCTTTCGCGCATGCGGTCGGCCAGTTCGCGGAGGTAGCGGCGCACGGAGCGGCGCTTGCGCCATATCATGGCCAGGTCGATGAGGGCCAAGTCGGAGGCCGTGTCGGGTGCCAGCCTGGCAAGCTCGGCTAAGAGGGGCGCTTCGTCGGAACGGTAGGCGCTGCGCGAAGCGAGGGCGGCCTTGGCCGCGCTCTCGGCCTGTATCTTGGCGTCCAGCGCGCGTAGCTCGTTGGAGCCGGCTATGGCCTTGAAGCCCGCCGCCAGCGCTTTGTCGTCGGTATGGGAGGAGAGCTCGCTTACGCGCTCTATGAGCTCCTTTACCGTGTCGGAGGATTTTTCGAATATGGCCCCCAGGGCGGCTTCGGAGGGCTCGTCGAAATAGTAGCGGGCAAGCTCGTCCATATTGGCCGCCGCGGAGTGGATTTCCTGCTCCATGTAGTACTTCCAGCGCGGGTCCAAGGCGGTGTCCTTTACGTTGAGGCGGGAGCGGCGCGGCTTAGGCGCGGAGAAGCGCGCCTCGCCCTTGAGGCTGAATACGAGGTAGCGCTCGTGGCTGTACCACAGGCCTTCGCCTTCGGCCAGCGGTATGAGGAGCCGGGTCTTGGTGAGTATGGAGCTTAGGTCGCTCGATACGACGACGAAGGCTCCGCAGGCGTCGCTTCCTATGCCCGCGTAGAGGGAGGAGCCCGATTTCATGGCGAATACCCCTTCGAGCCGGGGGTCGGCCACGGCGGCCGCGTAGGAACCCTCGGCTTCGGCCTCGGCCTTGCGTATGGCGTCTATCATGAGGAGGACGCCGTCGGCTATATCGTCCTTAAGGCCTGAAGCCGCGTAGGCGCGCTTCATGGCGGCCAGCGGGTCGGCGGGGGCGGCCTTGTTGGCCGCGTAGTGGTCCTCCACCAGGTGCACGATAATCTCGCCGTCGTTCTCCGACACCACCCTATGGCCTCGCACCGCGAGTTCGGCGCTCAAGGAATCGGTGTTGGATATATTGCCGTTATGGGCACCCACGAGCTCCACCTTGCAGTGCACGTGGTGGGGCTGGCTGTTTATGTCGGTAACCGCGCCGTAGGTGGCCCAGCGCACCTGGCCTATGAAGCGCTGCCCCGAGAAGCCCGCTATGTTGAGCTCTTTGCACACCTTGCTCGGCGCGCCTACACGCTTGACGAGCACTATGCTTCGGTCCTTGTCTATGAACGACGCGCCGGTGGAGTCGTAGCCACGGTACTCGAGCCGCTTTAAGAGCTCGGCCGCCTCGTGGCCCATATTCTTCTCTTCATTCTTATACACCAACGATACGATGCCGCACATAGTAGACCCTCCGGAGCGCTTGAGCGCCCCGCCAGTATAGCCCAAGGGCCGGGGGGCTGAGAAGGAGGTTTAAGAAAGAGACAATGGACATCGCAAGCGAAACTGCGTATGCTATACGTGTATAGCAAGGAGGTGGCTCATGATTGCCATACGTATGCCCGCGGATATTGAGGCCAGGCTTGAACTGTTGGCTAAGCGCACCGGCAGGACGAAGACCTTTTATGTACGCGAGGCGGTACTGGAGCACCTGGACGCTCTGGAAGACCTATACATCGCCGAGGAAGAGTATCGCGCTATCAAAGCCGGGGCGCGCACCTACTCCTTCGATGAAGTAAGGACCGAGCTTGGCCTGGAAGATTGAGTTCTCGGAAGGCGCTAAGAAGAGCTTTGCCAAGCTGGATAAGCCTATCGCCGCCAGGATACTTCGCTTTCTCAAGGAAAGGGTCGCCGTGGCCGACGATCCGTGCCGCCTGGGTGAAGCGCTAAGCGGTTCCGAACTCGGCTCTTTCTGGAAATATAGAGTCGGTTCCTGGCGCATTATCTGCAGTATCGATGATTATACGATTACGGTGTTTGTGCTGCGCATAGGCAATCGCCGCGAAGTATATAAAACTAAGCATTGAGTTAGCGCCTCGTTCATGGCATTATAAGAGCCATGCAATACCGAAACTTCATCAAGATACCCCAGCTTAAGATATCGGCCCTTGGCCTTGGCATGATGCGCCTGCCCACGCTTGAGGGCGACTCAGGCCGCATAGACGAAGACAAGGCCATGGCCCTGGTGCGCGCCGCGCTGGAAGCGGGCGTCAATTACGTGGATACGGCCTGGCCCTATCACGATCAGCGGAGCGAAGGCTTTACCGGCCGCGCCATCAAAGCCTTAGGCGCGCGGGATAAGGTGTACCTTGCAACCAAGGCTCCCGTGTGGCACATCAAGGAGGCTTCCGATTGGGATAAGTACCTGGATGAGCAGCTTAAGCGCCTGGATACCGATCACATCGATTTTTACCTAGTGCACGCGCTCAACGCGGAGCGCTGGGAAACGACGAAGTCCACCGGCGGGCTTGAGATCCTTGAGCGGGCCAAGGCCGCGGGAAAGATTGGGCATATAGGCTTCTCCTTCCATGACGCGCTTCCGGCGTTCAAGGATATTATCGACGGCTACGCGGGCTGGGAGTTCTGCCAGGTGCAATACAACTACCTGGACGAGCATTATCAGGCTGGCACAGAGGGCATAGAGTACGCGGCGTCCAAGGGCGTGAGCAGCGTAATCATGGAGCCGCTGCGCGGCGGGGCTCTGGCCAGGGCGCCTAAAGAGGTCATGGATATCTTCGCTTCGTACGGCAAGCCGCGCATGGCCGCGGAGTGGGCTCTGCGCTTCGTGCTGGACCGCGAAGAGACGGTTACGGTGCTTTCGGGCATGGCCAGCGAGGGCCAGCTCTGGGAAAACGCCGCGGTGGCCTCCTCGGCCATGATGAATTCCCTTACCAATAAAGAGCACGCCGTCTTAGAGGCAGCGCGCGACTGGTATAAATCCCGCATGCCGGTGCCCTGCACCACCTGCGGCTACTGTAAGCCCTGCCCCTCGGGCGTGGCCATACCCGAAACTTTCGAGCTTTGGAACTCCCTGGCCGCCTTCGGCGGCAAGGAGGACAAGGCCTCGTGGTACAAGAGCGCCTACGTATCCACGGGCCACGGCGGCGACGCCTGCACCCGCTGCGGGGCCTGCCTGCCCAAGTGCCCGCAGGGCATAGCCATACC
>JBGSKZ010000415.1:0-18702 GCA_041741035.1 Treponematales bacterium | reverse complement strand
GTCAAAGACCCGCGCGTGGCCATGTCTCCGGCCGCGGACGCCTTCTACGGCTCGCCGAGCCGTTCACTGGCGGTCATAGGGGTAACGGGCACCGAAGGCAAGAGCACCACCGTATGGCTCATTTACCGCCTCCTGGATTTGGCGGGCAAAAAAGCCGGCTTCCTATCCACCGTGGAGTCGCGCACTGCCGGTACCGTCGAGCCCAATCCCGAGCACCAGACCACGCCGGAGGCCACGACCATACAGGACAAGCTTGCCGCCATGGCGGCCAACGGCCTTGAATACGCCGTCATAGAGTCGTCATCGCACGGGCTTTCCGCGCTCAATAACAGGCTCGGCGACGTGCTCTTCGACGTGGGCCTCATGACCAACGTGCGGCACGAGCACCTGGAATTCCACGGCAGCTGGGAATGCTATCGCGACGACAAGGCCAATCTCTTCCGCGCCCTGGATACCCATGATCATATAAAGCTTATGGGAGGCCAAGCGCGGGCCGTGCCTTCTTTCGGCCTGTGCTGCCTCGACGACGAAAGCGCGGACTTTTTCAGGGCCGCCACCCGCAAGAGCGTGTATACCTACTCCATGAAAAGCCCGGAGGCGGCCGACCTGTGGGCCCAGGACATAGCGAGCGACGAAAAAGGCTCCGACTTCACCCTGGCTACGCCTGAAGGCCTACGCCTGCCCTGCCGCATAAACCTGCCCGGTGACTTCAACGTGGAAAACGCGCTTGCCGCCATCCTTACGGTCCACAGGCTCTGCGGCCTTTCCTTCGAGGAACTGGCGCCGCTCCTGCCCCGCCTGGAACCCGTGCGCGGGCGCATGACCCGCGTGGACCGCGGCCAGCCCTTCGAACTTCTCGTCGATTACGCCCATACGCCCTCCAGCTTCCAAACCATACTGCCTCCGCTCGCGGAGCGCGTTACGGGCAAGCTTATATGCGTGTTCGGTTCAGGCGGCGAGCGGGACGTAAAAAAACGGCCGGAGCAGGGGCGCATAGCAAGCGAGCACTGCGCCATAGTCATACTGGCGGACGAGGATCCGCGAGGCGAAGAGCCCATGGTCCTGCTTGAGGATATAGCCGCAGGCTGCACGGGCAAGGAGCGGGGCAAGGAGCTCTTCCTTATACCCGACCGCGCCAAGGCGATACGCAAAGCCATCTCCCTCGCCGAGCCCGGCGACGCGGTGCTGCTCCTGGGCAAGGGCCACGAAAACACCATCATCTACGCCTCGGGCACCATAGCCTGGGACGAGCAAAGCGAAGCGGAAAAAGCGCTGGCCGAAGCCGGCTACGCCGGAGGAAAAGCATGAAGATAGCGATATTGTACGGCGGCAAGTCCGGAGAGCACGAGGTATCGCTCGCTTCCGCGGCCAGCGTGGTGCGGGAGCTCAAGGCGGAGCATAAGCTTACCCTTATAGGCATAACGAAGGCGGGCGCGTGGATACTGCAGCCCGACTCCATTGCGCAGGACGCGAAGGATGGCGCGCCGGCCCTCGACCTGAAGACGAGCGGCCCCGAAGTGCTCATAGCCCCGGGCGAGGGCTTTCGGGTATACGGCTCGCATGGCGCGTCCAAGCTCAGCGTCGACCTCGTCTTCCCTGTGCTGCACGGCACCTTCGGCGAGGACGGCACCGTGCAGGGCCTCCTGGAGTGCGCGTCCCTGCCCTACATAGGCGCGGACGTGCAGGGCAGCGCCCTGGGTATGGACAAGGACACGGCTAAGAGGCTCTGGCAATTCCACGGCCTAACGGTGGTGCCCTCGCTCTGCGTTGAGGCGGATGACGACGAAAAGCTCCTCGAGCTCAGGGCTCTCGCCGAAGAGCGCTTCGGCTGGCCCATGTTCGTCAAGCCCTCGCGCGCGGGCTCCAGCGTGGGAGCGTCGCGCATAGTTTCCGCCGCCGGCTGGCTGCCCGCCCTGCGCGACGCTCTGCGTTACGACAGCAAGGCCCTCGTCGAGCCCTTCATCGAGGCGCGCGAGCTTGAATGCTCCGTCCTGGGCAATAGCCGGCCGCGCGCCTTCGATCCCGGCGAGATAGTGCCCAGCCATGAGTTCTACGACTACGACGCCAAGTATCTCGACCCCAACGGCGCGAAGCTGCTCATACCCGCGCCGCTGGAACAGGCTCTCAAGGACCAAGTGCGCGACATCGCGGTGCAAGCCTACCGCATCCTCGGCTTAAGCGGCTTGGCCCGCGTGGACTTCTTCCTGGATAAGAAGAGCGGCGCCCTCTACCTTAACGAGCTCAACACGATACCCGGCTTCACATCGATATCGATGTTCCCCAAGATGTGCGAAGCCGGCGGCCTGGCCTACCCAGTGCTCCTCGACGAGCTCATACGGCTAGCGCTGGAGCGCCATTATGAGCGTAGCGCGCTATCCTACCGCAGGGACTGATTAGGCGTTTCGTTGAGCCGGACCTGCATAATCATGCAGGTTCGGCGCATAATTATTTACTATAAAGCAAATTACGTTCTTTTTTAAGCATCGTCCCACTAGCGCAAAAAAAAACGCGGCTGTATAATGCCAACGAGGGCGGCGGCTTACCGTCCTAGCGTTTACAAGGAGGCTACTATGCACAGCAAGGATTATATCGAGTTAGACGAGAAATACGGCGCGCACAATTATCACCCACTTCCGGTCGTCATATCCTGGGCGGAAGGCGCCAAGGTAAAAGATCCCGAAGGCAAGGTATACTTCGACTTCCTCTCCGCCTATTCCGCGGTAAACCAGGGCCATCGCCATCCTAAGATCATTAAGGCGCTCGTTGACCAGGCTCAGGTGTGCACGCTCACCAGCCGCGCCTTCCACAACGACAAGATGGGCGATTTTTTGAAGAAACTCTGCGAATACACCGGCTATGAGCACGCGCTGCCTATGAATACCGGGGCGGAAGCCGTGGAGACCGCCCTTAAGGCAGCCCGCCGCTGGGGCGTCGAGGTAAAGGGCGTTAAGAACGGCAAGCAGGAAATCGTGTGCGTGGCGGAAAACTTCCACGGCCGCACCCTCGCCGCCATATCCATGTCCAACGATCCCGATTCCTTGGTTAACTACGGCCCCTACGTGCCCGGCTTCGTGCGCGTGCCCTATGAGGACATAGACGCCATGGCCAAGGCCATTACCCCCAATACCGTAGCCGTCATCCTCGAGCCCATACAGGGCGAGGCCGGCGTATGCGTGCCCTACGAAGGCTATCTCAAGGCCGTGCGCGAATTGTGCACCAAGAATAAGGTGCTCTTCATATGCGACGAAGTGCAGACCGGCTTCTGCCGCACCGGCAAGCGCTTCGCCTGGATGCATGAAGGCGCCCGACCTGACATCATGTGCCTGGGCAAGGCCCTGGGCGGCGGCGTACTGCCCGTATCGGCCATAGTGGCCGACCACGAAGTCATGAAGGTGTTCACCCCCGGTACCCACGGCTCCACCTTCGGTGGCAATCCGCTCTCCAGCGCGGTAGCCATGGCCGCCATAAAGGTGCTCGAGGACGAGAAGCTCGACGAGCGCGCCGAAGCCCTCGGCAAGATATTCCGCGAGGAAGTGGCCAAGCTGCCCTGCAAGAATATGGTCAAGGTCCGCGGCAAGGGCCTCCTCAACGCCGTGCTCTTCACCGAAGGCTTCCAAGCCTGGGACGTGTGCCTCGCCCTGCGCGACGCCGGCCTCCTGGCCAAGCAGACCCACGGCAACATCATACGCTTCGCTCCCCCGCTCATCATCTCCGAGAAAGAGCTCCGCGAGGCTATAGCGATCATAGGCAAGGTTTTCGCCAAGTACTGAGGCCGGAAGGCCGGGCGCCGGCGCTTAGCCGACGCCCGCCTTAATCCGTATATAGGGGCTGCCGGGATATACTCCCAGGCAGCCTTCTTTATTTAAGAGTATCAGCGCGATTTAGGCAGGCTGCTGACGAAGAGGGCTCCTCCGCCCGGCCTGTCCTGGTACTCGACGCTTCCATTGAGCGATGCCAGGTTCTTCTTGGCTAGCGCCAGGCCGAGCCCGGTACCGCGTTCCTTCGTGGTAAAAAAGGGCTCGTAGAGCCTTGACTGCAGCCCTGGCGCGACGCCGGGGCCGCGGTCCGCGATTTCAATGATGATGGACTTCTTGCTTTCGTACGCGCGCACGACCGGCCTTTCCGCGGCTCCGGCCTTCTCGCTGGCTTCCAACGCGTTCGATACCATATTATCCAAGGCCTCCCTGAGCCTGTCCCCATCCACGTAGAAGCCGCTTCCGTCCTCTAGCTGAGCGGAATACTCGACGAGACCGCCATAGCGGGCGAATACGCTCTCGAGGAAAGCCTTGGCGGGAGTATCGGAGGCTTGGCCATAAGAGCTCTTCAGGAACGCGCGTATACGGTCCGTCATGGCCACCATGCGGGCCAGCTCGTCCTCGATTATGGAAAGCCCCTCGCCCACCGCGCTTCCCGCTTTCTTGCGTATGACGCCGCATTGTATGCGTATGACCCCGAGAGGATTCTTGATCTCGTGCGCTATGGTGCGCGCGGCCTCGCCGAGCTCTATGAGCTCGCGCGTGCGGGCTTCCTCTTCCCTATACGTCGCGTAGCGCGTATAGAGCCGCAATATGAGTACATAAAGCGCTATAAGCGCCAGGCTAGCGGCGCTTGCCAGCGCGAGGCCCATAGCCTGAGCCTTCTTATAGCCGCCAAGGCCGTATTCCAAATAGGCGAACGCGGGCAAGGCTTCGCCGGAAAATTGCCCGCGCTGCCGCAGCGACGGCATCATGCCCATGCCCCTGCGGGCGCCGAGCTCGCCGCCGAGCACGCGGTAGAGTTCAAGCCTGTCATCCATTATCGTAAGCCGGTTCCAATTTAAAGCCCTATCCGTCACGGCTAGTTTGGGCGAAGCCTCGCCATAGAGGTATAGCGACGAGCCGTCCTCGGCGTAGAGGCCGAAGGCGAGCACGTTCCGCATCTCCTCGCCCGCGAGCGGGCCGAGCCTCACGAGCTCGGTAAGGGAGGTGATTACCTGATGGGCCTCGAATTCGAGGAGCACCTGCTTGCTTTTCCGCTCATTGAGGGCAAAGGCCCATACCATGGCTATAAGGGCTGCGAGCAAGAGGCCAGCAAGTGAGGTATACGCGAGGCGTTCGACGCCGCTTCGACTCTTCATGCCGCTATTGTAGCCGCCAGGCATGGAGGAAGCAATGCCTCGGGCGCTTGCCGAGGAACGGGCGCTCGTATACAGTTCTGCTATGGCAAAGCCCAGTTACGCTACCCTGCTGCGCAAGGCGCTGGAGGCCGGAAGCGCGCGAAACTACGAAGAGGCCGAAGGCTACCTCACCCGCATCATCGCGGAGACCGACGGCGTGCCCGAGGCCTGGCTCTTCCTAGGCAGGTCGCGCCATGCGGCGGGCGACCCCAAGCGTGCCGTATCGGCCTTCAGGGCTTTCCTTACTAAAGTCCCCGATAGCCACGCAGGCTGGTTCTATTTGGGAAGGAGCTACCTGAGCCTGGGCTTGGCGAGGGCCGCCCAGCGCTCCTTCCAGCGCGCCCTGGACGCCGGGGCCAATCATGCGGAGCTTTGGACGCTCCTGGGCCTCGCCGAGCTAAAGCTGAAGCGTTCCTCAAAAGCCGTAGCCTGCCTCGAGCATGCCCTCGCCATGAAGCCTGACGACCCTCGCGTATTCAAGGCCTATGGGAACGCGCTCTACGTGCACGCCCTGCGCCTCCTGTCCCGCGGCGACGCGGACATGGCCAGGCAGATGCTCAGCTTCGTCATCGATAACGGCAACGACGGCCCCTCCGCGCGCATTTACCGCTCGCGAGCCTATAGGCTGCAGGGCCAGCTAGCCGCGGCCGTGCAGGATCTGCGCGAGGCTATGGCCATGGCGCCGGACGACAGCTCCATACCCATGCAGGCGGCGGCGTATTACTTCGCCTTAGGCCGTCCCGACGAGGCCCTGCGCATGATAAACCAGGCCGGCGCCGAGTTGCCTGGCCCCGCGGACGCGCCTTGGACCGAAGACCTGCTTGAGCGCTGGCGCGCGGCCGTTTCCCTAGCGCAGGGCGATCCGCGCTCGGCTCTGGATGCCGCTTTGGCGCGCATCAAAAAAGGCGATAAGGACGCGGCCTTGCGGGCGATCGCGGCCCAGGCCAATTATGAGCTTAAGCGCTATGACCGCGCCGCGAACCATTACCGCCTTGCCTGCGAGGCGGATCCCGCCTCCCCCGATTTCCGCATGGGGCTTTCCCTGTCCCTTTGGGAACTCGGCGACCTTGACGGCGCGCGTTCCGCGGCCAAGTCGGCGGCGGCGCGCGGAGCCGATCGCGGCGACAGCGAGTATGTAGCCCTCTTATGCGACGCGAAAGCCGACGCCCGCCCTGAAGCCCTCTTGCCTCGGGTTCAGGAGCTGCTCATGGCGCGCCCGGGAGACCCGAGGCTCATGTTCATCCTGGCGGAATGCCAGTATAAGCTGGGTATGCCCGAGCTGGCGGAAGGCTGGCTGGATCACGTGGTTGAACTGCAGGCCGGGCATGAGCTTGCCCTGCTCTATCGCATATCCGTAGCCGAATCCCTCGGCAAAACGGAAGCCGCGCTCGATCGCTATGCGGCCTATATGTCCGCATACCCGGATAACAATAAAGTGCGCCGCGAATTCGCGACCCTGCTCATGGATACCAAGCGCTGGGGCGAGGCTGCCGCCCTTATAGAGGAGGGCTACGCCTACGCCTCCTCGGGCGCGGCCACGGACGCTGCCTTGGCGCTCTGCTACCGCAACGCCGGCCGCTATCGCGACGCAGCCGCCCGCTACCGCATGCTCCTCAAGGAAGAGCCGAAGAACGTGGAGTACCTTTTAGGCTTGGCCTATTCCTTGGACAAGTCGGGGGCCCGGGCCATAGCCATGGAACTGCTGGAACGGGGCGCGGCGTATATAAAAAAGGAAGCCGAACCCTACCTCGTGCTCGGGGTACTGCGCGTGCGCGCCAAGGAAACGGAGAAGGCGGCCGAGGCCTTTATGAAGGCATCCGAGCTTGCCCCCGCCGACCCGCGCGCTCTCCGTAACCTTGCCAGGCTCTACGAGCAGGGCGGCGTACCCGACCTCGCCGCTCGCTTCCGGCAGAGCGCGGAGCGCTTAGAAAAGCCAAGAAAGGGTTGTTAATGCGGCGCTTATCGCGTATTCTTAGCTCATTGCACACTGAGGAGGTATATCAATGCCGGTAAAGGCCATGGATCTGTACGACGCCTATAGCAAGAATATGTTGCCCTATGAGAACGGCTATATCGTATCATCGTTTTTTTCCAACAACTCGGCGTACTCGCACTATGAAATCGTCTCCTACAATAACGTAAAGTCTATATACCCCATGGAGGAAGGCCTCACCTTCCAAACGGACGGCAAGAAGCTCTATATCCTGATCGAGCCCATGAACTATTCAAAAAAGGCGGAGGAGCCCTACGTTCGCTCCAAGGCCGAGCAGATACCGCACCGCTTTAACGAGCTCGAGCTGCATACCTGCAAGAACCAGACGAAGATTTACTACGCCAAGGCGCCTATCATGTCCTACACCTCATTCACGGTCATGAAGCCCACGGGCATAAATTTCGCCTTCGTGTTCTTCAGCCTCCCCGATTTGTATGACAGCATGGGGCTCTTCTTCGAGAAAACGTTCAACAAGGAAGCCGGCGTGCCCCTCCCCGACGCCAAGAAGGTTGCCAAGGCCATCGCGGCAAAGGTGGAGCAGACCATGGTATGGGAGTTTACCTCCTAAACAGGAGCCGTCCGTGCATCCAGTACTGTTGTCCCTCATCGTCAGCGTAGGCATAAACGCGGCGTTTTTCGCCTACGCCGCCCTACGGAAGACCGATGTGGTAACCGACCTTTCCTACAGCCTCTCCTTCGCGTCCGTAGCCCTGCTCGTGGCGTTCTTGCGCGGCGCGAGGGATATCTATAGGCTGCTGGCCGTCGCCATGGTGATACTGTGGGCCCTGCGCCTGGGCTCCTACCTTCTAGGCCGCATCCTCGCCATAAAGGTGGATCATCGCTTCGACGGCATGAGGGAAAAGCCCTTAAAATTCGCGCGCTTCTGGATACTGCAGGCCATTACCGTGGTCATCGTGCTCGTGCCGGTGAGCGTCGCGCTCGGCGGCGCGGGCTCGGCGGCTTTGCCCGGGCTCTCCGTAGCCGGAATGCTCATATGGGCCCTAGGCCTGGCTATAGAGAGCCTCGCCGACGCGCAAAAATCGGCCTTTAAGAAGGCGGGCAAGCCTGGCTTCATACGCTCCGGGCTATGGTCCTGGTCGCGCCACCCGAACTATTTCGGCGAAACTCTCGTATGGTCAGGCCTATATATCTACTGCCGCCCCATGCTCGGCTCCGCGTCTATACCATCGCTCGTGAGCCCTTTTGGGATAACGGCCCTGCTCCTCTTCGTATCGGGCATACCCCTTCTTGAGAAGGCTGCGGACAGGAAATTCGGCGGCCAGGAAGACTACGAAGCGTACAAGCGCGCTACCAGCGTCTTCGTGCCGCTGCCTCCTAGAGGCACGCGAAGCTAAAGTCGCCCCCGGCGAAATTCATCCACACGATAGCCGATATCTCGCATACCACATAAAAAAGGGGCTTCGCCTAAACGAAGCCCCCGTTAATCAGGACGAGATCGCGCTATTTACGCTCAAGCTCTATCTGAGCCACGGCCAGGCAGGCTATGGGCACCGAGTACTGCGAGCAGGACACGTAATTGAGCCCGGCCTCCATACAGAAGCGCACGTTGTCTGGGTTGGCGCCGTGCTCGCCGCAGAGACCCATTTCCAGGCTGGGACGCGTCATCCTGCCGCGGCGGGCAGCCATGGCCACGAGTTCCTTCACCGGGGCAGCCAGGGTGGAGAAGGGGTTGCCGTCTATGAGGTCGAAGGTGGAATAGTCGGGCATGAAGCCGTTGAAGTCGTCGCGGCTTATGCCTAAGGTGGTTTGGGTAAGGTCGTTCGTGCCGAAGCTGAAGAATTCGCCGTATTTGGCTATCTCCCCGGCTACCAGCGCGGCGGCAGGCAGCTCGATCATCGTGCCTACCCGGTAATCGAGGGGTTTGGCGCCGAGCTTTTGGCGCACTTCTTCCTCGATATCGACTATGCCCTTGTAGGTCTTGCCTTCAATCTTCTTGCCGTACACGATGAGCTTGAGCTCCGCGGCGTTCATGACTATGGGCACCATGATCTCTGGCCGCACGTCGATCTTCTCGTCCCTGAGCTTGTAGGCCGCCTCAAACACGGCGCGAGCCTGCATGGCGTAAATCTCCGGATAGCTGACCGCTATGCGGCAGCCGCGGTGCCCGAGCATAGGGTTGAACTCGGAGAGGGCGTCCATCCTGGCGCGCAGCTCGGACTTGGAAATGACCTTGGCGTCCTTCTTGCCGCTTTTCGCGCTTGCGCCAAGATACTGCAGGAAGCCTTCAAGCTCCTGCTCATTGTGGGGCAGGAATTCATGCAGGGGGGCGTCGAGGAAGCGTATAGTGACGTTTTTTCCCGCCATAACCTTAAAGAGGCCGTAGAAATCGTCGCGCTGCATGGTCTGCAGCTTCGCGAGCGCCTTTTCCCGCTCTTCGACGCTGTCGGCCAGTATCATTTCGCGGAAAACGTTGATGCGCTTCTCGTTGAAGAACATATGCTCGGTACGGCACAGGCCTATGCCTTCAGCTCCGAACGATAGGGCCAGCGTGGCGTCGCGCGGGCTGTCCGCGTTCGTGCGCACGTGGAAATGCTTCATGTGCTTCTTGACTATGGTAATGAATTCAGGAAGGCCCGATTCGGCCGGATTGGGCTCGATAAGCGACGCCTTGCCGTACCATACTTCGGGGTCGCCGTAATAGGGAACGTTTATGGTAAGGAAATCGCCTTCGTTGACGCTTACCTCCCCTATGAGCGCTTTCTTGCCTCGTATCTTCATCTCGGTCTTAACCAAGGATACCTTGCCGTACTGCCTGGCCACCACGGACGCATGGGCGGAGTAGCCGCCCTCGCAGGATAGCACGCCGGTAGCGACTTCTATGGCCTTTACGTCTTCGGCGAAGGTTGAGGTCATGCAGAGTATGAGCCTCTTGTCCTCGCCCTTCTGCTGGGCGACGCGATAGGCGTCAAGCAGGGCTTCGGTGCTGAAAAACACCCGGCCTATTGCGGCGCCGGGCGCGCCGGCTATGCCGCCCACGACGGACTTCAGCTTCTTGACGGAGCTCATGTCGACGATGGGATGCAGGATCTCATTCAAGCGCCCGGGCTGTATGGCGTTGATGACGAACTCGTCATCGACCACCTTGCGGGTATTGAGGTCCAGGAGCAGCTTGAGGTCCGCCTGCGTGCTCTTGGCCATCACCTGGCGCTGCTCGATGAGCCAAAGCTTATCCTTCTCGACGGTAAAGCGTATCTGGCGTATCTCGCGCTGGTGGTCTTCGAGCGACTCCGCCATGCGCTGCAGTTCCTTGAGGTGCTTGGGGGCTATCTTATTGATATCGTTGCCCGCCGCGCCTATCTCGTCGAAGCGTTCCACGAAGAACTCGCCCTGCAGCTTTTTCTCGCCGTTCACCACGTTGCGGGTATAGAAGGCGCCGGAGGCGGAATTCTTGCCGTAGTTGCCGTACACCATGGGCTGTATCAGTATGGCCGTATCGCTATCGTCCTGATCGTCCAGGGCGAGCATAAGCGATATGCGCTTAAGGGCTATCGCGAGCTGCTTCCACGCGTCGTCGAAAAAGCCTTTGGGCAGTATGTCGGCATAGCTGTCCATCATCGCCAAGGCTTTTTCGCCGGGCTTGGCTTTATCGCCGGCGCCGTTCGCGTTCATGATGCGCGCGCGTATGGCTTCCAGGTCCTTGTCGCGACCCTCGAGCTCCGCTATGCGCTCTTCTATCTTGAGCATGCCCCTGGCGAGGAAGGTAACTTCGTGGGCGGCGAATTTCTCGCCCACGAAATTCGTAAAGCCCGCCACGGTGCCCTTGGTTAGGCCGAAGTTATGCAGCGCCGGATAATTGGATATGGCCAGGTTGGGGGATATGACGATCTTGACGAGCATAGGCTCTTTGGCGTCGCCATAGGCCTTCTCCACGATAGCGTCTACCTTCTTGATAAAAGGCTTGATCGACGCGGCCACGTCTTCGTTAGCCAACTTGGAGGCTACCACGGAATCGATGATAAAGCCGGGAAGTATGGGGAAGCCCAGCTCGGCGAACTCGTTCGCCTGCCGGCCCCGCTGCCCGAGGGTATCGAGGTCGACGCCCTTTTTTATACTGTCCTGCTGGCTAAAGTAATGGATGTTCGCTTTCATCTACGGCTCCTTTTAAAACAGGGGGAGGACGCTGTTGACAGGCCCTCGAAGAAAGGCTTCGAACATCTTGCTGGCGCCCTGCGCCAGATAGCGCTGCAGCTTAGCCACGTCGCAGATGTTCTCGCCGGCTACCGCGAACTGAATGACGCTGCCGTGCTTTACCTTGCCCCATTTAAAGAGCGCGTTGAGATTGGTTATACGCTCTCCTTCGTAGTATACGAGCACCTCGAGGTCGGGATGCTTGGTCTTGTAACTCTCGATGATGCGCTTCCATGCCTCGACGTTGCCGTTGTGGAAAAGCTCATTGCTCACCGGCACCGCGTACATGGGCGTCATCCTGGCTCCGGCCTTGGGCGGCGCGGGCGGCTTAGGCACCACGGCTACCGGCTGCGGAGCCTGCGCCGCCGCGGCAGCCGCTTTCGCGCTCTTCTTGCCCTTGGCTAGCTTAACGGCGGCTTTCTTGGCCTTGTCGGCCTTTTTCTCTTCCGCCGCGGCCTCCGCGAGCTGGGCCTTCTTAGCCTTATACGAGTAGCCGCCCTTAAGCAGCGACGCGTCTACCTTGGTTTTCTTCCCTTCGTAGAGGCTGATAAGGGTTTCCGCGGCTTTCGTGGCTATGGCAGCGTTTACGCCCTTGGCGAAGCCGCCGGCGTAAACGGTAATGAGCTCGAATTTGTTAAGCCTGTCGAGGAGGCTCAGGTGTCCAGGATTTTTAGGATTCAAAATAAGCACGCCCAAGTCGGGGTGGTGGTAGAGCACCACGAGGTCGATGGCGTTCCACGATTTAGCGTTATCATGAATATCGGATAGCTCGGCGCTAATGGCCATAAGGTTTTTCGATACGCTTACATAGCCGAATTTATCGACGAGGAGCATCGATACGAAGGCTTGCACTTGCTCAAGCGTTATGAGCTTTTCATCAAGGAGCTCGTTCAGGGCGTCGGCGATATTCTCGCCCCCCGCTACGCGCTCGGCCAGGGCTACGGTCATTTTTACGTGCCGTACCGACGAATTAAAGGATTCCTTGGAACCCAAGGACTCAAATTTGCTATTAACTGCTACCATGGCGTAATCCTTCCATGCCCGTGAAAAAAAGCGCCCCCCGATTACGGGGGGCGCTGCCGTTACTGGACTAGAGCTCGCGGATGCCGCCCTCATCCCGCTTGCGGGGTTTCGGGCCGGGCTTGCCTGCGCCGGCTTTGCGGCCGGGCTTCTTAGCGCTGTCTACCACGCCTTTGGAGGCGGGTTTCCTTCCCCTGGTGGCGGGGGCCTTGCTGGCGGTGGACTCGGGCAGAGCCACGGCGGGTTCGGCGTTCAGCATGGCCAGGTAGCCGGAAGAGGGAGACTGCTCGGCGTCGTCCATGGAGGGAGGAGCGAAGGACTGGGCTATATCCTCGCGGACGGTGGAGCGGCGGCGGCTGAAGGAGGCGAAAGCCGCGTCCTGGAAGCCCTTGGACACGCCGTGGAGGAACTCGTTAAGCACGTTGGCCATACCGTCGAGGGTAGCCTTCTTGCGCTTGATGGAGCAGATATCCACGTCGAGGAGGAGGCCGGGCTGGATGTGATAGGGGTTGATCATGTAGTCGAAGCGCTGGAATTCCTTCTCAAGGAAGGTAAGGCGCTCTTCGACGACGCGGCGCTGTATGGGATACTGGTACGCGTACATGGTCTTAAGCTTATCGCGCATGAGGATGAGGCGGTTCTTCACCTTGTCCTTCTCGTAGATGTAGGTGCGGTTGAGGCTCTCGACGTCGGTCTCGGCCGGCTTCACGAAGGAGATCTCGTCCCATACCTTGGCGATATCCTCATAGAGGGGCTCGCCGCTCTTATCCTTGATCTTGCGGCGGATCTTGTTCTTCATGATCTTGGCAAGGTCGGCGAAGTCGGTGATGCGCTTCAGGAACTTGGAATCGTCGTACATCATCTCGAGCACGTCCCACAGGTGGTGGACTTCGGTCTCGAAGCTGGTTATCTGCACATCGTACGCCTTGCGCTCCTCGATGAGCTGGGCGTTATCGTAGTACTGGAGGCGGATCTGATAGCGCTCGTCCGGAAGCACGGCGCGGTCGGTATCCTCGTACTCGCGAATGTACAGAAGGCGGGCGTTCTTGAGGTTCTCGATATACTGGTAGCCCATCTTGGAGGTATCCAGGATGGAAGTGAGGCTGTTCACCGCGGTGTTGTAGCCGCGGTTGCGGATATTCTCGATATCGATGATCTTCTTGAGATTTTCGCGGATATTGAGCTGGTCGAAATTGGCGGGATCGATCTCCGCGCGGAGATTGTTGATCCTGTCCATCAGTTCCTTGGCTATGATCGAATAGCGCTTGGACTTCGGGTTCTCGGTGTCGTCGTCGGTGTAATCCTTGATCTTCTTCATGCGCTCGAAGATGATCTCGGTATCGTTGAGCTCTTCCTTGCCCTCGTCTATGAGCTGATCCTTGAAGCGCTCGATTTCCTTATCGATGGTATCGATGATGTGCTTCGCGATCAGGTCCTTGATAAGGTATTCCACGGTTACCTGATAGTGGAAAATGGGGCTTATGAGCTCGGAATCCAGGATGTTCACGGAAAGCTTTACGTCCGCTACGGTCTTGGGCTTGTAGGTGTTGTCCTTGAAGGCGCATTTGACCACGGAATAGGCGTTCTCGCCGCGGATAAAGGCGCCTACGTCGGTCTTCTGGCGGAGCAGGCTGTTGGTAAGGTTCTCGAGCTCGTTCACGCCGCGCTGGATATGGCCCTGCAGGTGGCCGAACATGTTCACCATGGACTTTTCGATTTCGCCGGTGTTGAACTTGTCAGCGCCGCCTACTTCGTCCAGGAGGGCCGCTATTTCCTTGGGGGTGTAGCGGGACAGGGTCTTCATTTCTTCTTTATCTATGAAGTTCCTGACCTTCTTCACCATTTCGTCCTCGGTCGTGACGATATAGCGGTTGAACATGTTCTGATAGTTCTGGTTGAAGTAGTTGTACACCTTCTCCTTAAGGCCGCCCATCACGTCGAGGCGCTCAAGGACTTCCTTGGGAAGCCTGGAACCGATGTGGTGGATTACCTTATTGGTCTCTTCGTGCAGGAGCTGGTCGACCTCTTTTTGCTGGTCGCGGTTTTCCTGCGCGAGAGAGTTGCGAGAACCGACTGCGCTCGGCTTCTCAGGATGAAATACATTAGGACTCTTGGGAAGATCTATAGCACCCATACACGTCTCCTTGTAATACAGTATCGCATGTAGAGCCTATAGTAACCCAGAGAAAGAAAAAGTAAAGGGGGCAATAAAAAAAAAGAAGCCGTATGTCGGCATTATAATCGTAGATAATCGATAAAATAGCGATATCTCATATGAATTTTCCGCTAATCCTCCCTATGTCCTTTTTTTCCTTGCCAAACGACCTAAAATGATAGATGCTCATTGTCGTAGCATTATCAATACAAATGGACGGTCCGATGAAACGTTTTCTCACGCTTACGCTTATGAGTCTGCTATTTTTAGGCTCTGCCCGCGCCGACGAGCGAAGCGACGCCATCGACATATTCATCCTTATAGACAGCTCGCTCTCGATGCAGGAGGCCATGCCAGCGGCCAGGGATTACGTGGCGGGCGAACTCATAGGCCGCGTCGCCCTGCCCGGCGACTACGTCATGGTCCTGAGCTTCTACGGCGGCCAGGATATACTCTGGCAGGACGAGCTTCGTTCCGAGGGCGACAAGGCGGAACTGGTACGGAGCTTGCGGGGGCTTCAAGCCGTGGGCCGCTTTACCGATATTGGCGCCGCTCTTGACGCCTTGGATAGCCTGGTCATAGCGCGGGGAATACCCGAACGGGCCAAGTACATCGTCCTCGTCACCGACGAGAGGCAGGAAGCCCCCTACGGCACACAGTATTACTCTCCGAATTACAACATAGACCATCGCCTGCTCGAGTACGTAAAACGCGACGACCGCGGCCTTTTCCGCGTAATAACGATAGGATACGGGCTCTCGGACAAGATAGCCGATCAGGCCCGGACCCTGCTCCGTACCCTGTCGGAACCCCCTTCCAGGCCATCGCCCGTCCTTCCCGGCGCCGCTCCCGAAGCCATGGGCGGCAAAGACGCCACGGAAGCCGCGGGGTCCTCCCGAAGCTCCTCCGGCGCCGGAACGTCCGGCATATTCGGCATTAGCGTCCTGGATGGCGAGGGACGCGTCAACCCCGCCTTCCTGATCCTGATCTTCGCGGGCCTCGCCCTCGCGGCGCTCTGCGTGTTCCTCTTCGTCTGGCTGCGATCGCGGAAGAAGGACGACGAGAAGAAAAAGGGAGCCGCCCCCCAATGACGCTTAAAGAAGCCGCCGCCTTATTCAAGGAGGGTAACGACTTCATTTTCACCTCGCACGAAGCCCCAGACGCCGACGGCATAGGCGCGGAATACGCGCTTACCGTCGTATTGCGGGCCATGGGCAAGCGCGCCAGGGCGGTCAACGCCGACGCGACCCCGCAAAAATACCGTTTCATCGATGAGCAAAAAGTACTTGAACTGCTCGAGGATAGCGGCCTTGAGGAAGGCGACCTTTCCGCTAGCACCATCGTGCTCGCGGATACCAACGATATCCAATACACCGGCGCCATGGCCGACCTCGCCCTGAGCCGCGCCGGCCGCATACTAGTCTTTGACCACCATGAGGCCAAGGGCGTGAGCAAGGACGAAAGCTGCTCCGTATCGGACGCGTCGAGCACCTGCGAAATGGCCTACTACGTCATCAAGGAACTGGGACAGCGCTTGACCAAGGACGTGGCGAACGCGCTCTTCGCGGGCATAGTCTACGACACCGGGTCCTTCGGCTACGCCAAGACGGGCGAGGCTACCTTCAAGGCCGCGCTCGACCTCGTCCGCCACGGCGCCGCGCCTTCCCTTATACACAATAAGCTCTATGAGTCGTCCAATACCTGCGTGCTGCTCTTGCGCAAAGCGGTCCTCTCCACCCTTGAGCTGCATGAAGGTGAGCGGGTTGCCATGCAGATCATGAGCAAGGATATGCTCATCGAGAGCGGCGCCAGCTACGAGGACGCGGAAGACCTGATCAACGTGCCGCTGCAAAGCAGGACCGTGGAAGTGTCCGTGTTCTTCAAGAGCAACAGCGAAGGCGTCCTGCGCTGCAGCCTGCGCTCCAAGGGTTTCGTCAACGTGGCCCAGCTGGCCCAGTCCTTCGGAGGCGGCGGCCACAAGACGGCGGCGGGATTCAAATGCCCCTATCCTCTTGATACGATACGGAAGAAGGTGTTAGAACTTATCCGACCTACCCTCCCCGACTAAGGATACGCGGCGTTAAGCATGAAACGATATACCCAGAGCTTTTTTATACTTGCGGTTGGCGGAGCGCTGGCCCTCGTGGCGTATTTCTACTTCACGGGCCTCAGCGCCGGTAATGAGTTGTCCAAGGCCCCGGTGAAGTACCGCAGCCTCGATGCCAACACCGAGCAGGCCACGAGCAGCGCCGCTGGCGCCGAGATCCGCCTCTCGAGCGCCATCGAGCTGGAGCCTGACGAGACCCTCCTCGATATTTATTCCTTGAACCTCGATTACGACGACGACGACGAACAGATACTGGTAGTGCGAAAATCCGGCGACAGCTCGGCGACCATGCGCATTATCGTGGCCGACTATTCCTCTGCTACGCGCCGCTGGTCGAGGGCCTGGGAAGGCTCCACGCTGGCTACCAAGGTGCGCACCTTCCAGCTAGCCGTGTACGACCTCGTCGGCGACCATAATCTCAATATCGTTTGCGTGGGCATAAACGATGCCAACCAGCAGACCATGACGGTATTCTGGAAGACCGGAGCAGAGGGCGGCGGCCCCGCCCTCAACTTTACCAAAGTATTCGAGACCGAGGCGGATGCGGTGACGGTGGAAACCAGCGACCGTCCCGACAGCTATAAATTGGGCCAGAGCAATGCCGAGAGCTGGCCTATATCCGTATGGCGCTCGGACGCCGGCTCGGATAATTTCCTCGACCAAGTCAAAGAAACCTGGGTGTGGAGCTTTCATGACCGCGGCTACGTGAAAACGGCCCAGGAAAGTATACCGGGGGCGAGCATAGCGCGGCAGATGGCGGAGAGCATACTCGACGGCAAGGCCGACACCTTCGAAACCTGGCTTAACGGCATCTGGTATAAGGAGTCCATCGACCCGCTTTCAGACGGGGCCCTCTTTATCACCTTCCAGCCCCGCGACGGCAACCTGCTGTTCTCCGGCGAGGGCGTCGTGGAAATTTACCAGTGGGAAAGTTCCAATCCTACCCGTTTCGGCCTCTATATAGCGGCGCGCAACCAATCGGTACGCAACTTGCGGCGCCTCCTCGATATCGAGCTTTCGGCCGCCGACACCATCAACGTGCGGGTTTTCCAGGATCTGCGTATCAAGGCCGATATAAGCGGCCGCTGGAACGGCCGATACCGCAAGCTCAGCGCGGAAACGGCCAAGGCCTTCCGCAAAGCGCCTTCTTCGGCCACCAATTCCGATGTATCGTTGGATGGCCTCTACATAAGCCCGGACGGATCATCGCTCGAGCTGTCGGATTCCGCCTATACCTGGACACGTAGCGACGGCATAGAGCGGGGAGGCTTCGGCATATTCAAGCTACAGGACAGCCTGATACTCGACCTCCGGGCCATAAGCAAGGGCGAACTGCCTTCATCCCAGCGCAGTTCGTGGGTGTACAGCTTAGGCAGCAGGAGCGAGGACGGCGGCGCGCCTATTACCACGCTCAGCCTTAACCCGGTGCGCATAGGCATGGACGGCATAGCGTATTTGGAATCGGGCGAGCTTATTCTGGAAAAGCGCGAGGAGTAGGAAGGGTGCGTTCCCCGCGCCGCCTTTTTTCGCGACTTAGTTCCCCGAAGCGTGTGTTTCGCTTGAATTATGTTTCGCTTAAAAATACCAAAGCCGATGGTAGCGACTCCCGCAGCGCTATAAGCTATAGAACGTACTTGGCTGCTCAAACCTAAGCTTCGGGGAACTGACTATTCGTACAGCGGCCACGCCTCAAAGCCCGCGTCTTTCAGCCCAATCAGCGTCTTCGCGGGATCGCCGCCCGCCGCCACGTATACGACGGACACGTCATCGCCGCCTTGCCTTTTCACGACGACGCTCGCCGTAAAGCCCTTATCGCTGAGCCTTTTGCGGGCCGCCTCCGCGTTGGCGGCGTCCTTGAAGGCGCCCACCTGATAGCGGGCGGGGCGCGCCGCCTCGCCCGGGCTCTCCTGCGCTTCTATAGGGGCAGGCTTCACAAGGTCTTGCGGAGCGGCGGGAGGCGCCTCGTCCGGCAGCCATAGCTGGGCCTTGCCGGCAAGCGATAGCAGGGCGTAACGGGGATGAGGGGCTGCGGCTCCCAGCTCGGGATACTCGGCCTGCCTCCGCCCCATGATCGCGGCGGCCGCCTCGGCCTCGGCCGAGGCTACTGCTAGGTCAAAGGCGGC
>JBGSKZ010000414.1:0-3842 GCA_041741035.1 Treponematales bacterium | reverse complement strand
CGAGCCGGGCGAAGGCGGCCGGATACAAGCTAAGGCCGGCGCGGCCATGGATATAGACGCCGTGGCGGCAAGCTGGGGCTACATACACGGCATAGTCCTCCTGCGCATAGACGGGCTCTTTCCCAAGGACCTTCCGGAACCCGATTGGAATCGCCTTGCCTCCACCATGCCCGTATTGCCCTGAGCCTGCTCGTATTTTTATTCAGGGCAATGAATAGCGACCCTCCCTTGACCGCCTGCGCCCCGCGATGCTATACCCAAGGCCGCCCCCAGGGGCGCGCTTTTAACAATAAGGAGGATACCCATGCCCGTTAATCTGAAGGGACGCAGCTTTCTTACCCTCAAAGACTTCAGCACCGAGGAAATCCGCTATTTCCTCGACCTCTCCCGCGACCTTAAGGCCAAGAAACGCGCCGGCATACGCGGCGACCTCCTTGAGCGCAGGAACATCGTGCTTATTTTCGACAAGGCTTCCACGCGCACGCGCTGCGCCTTTGAAACCGCCTGCTGGGACGAAGGCGGCAATGTCACCTTCCTTACCAACAGCCAGATGGGCAAAAAGGAGTCGGTGGAGGACACCGCCAAGGTGCTCGGCCGCATGTACGACGGCATACAGTACCGCGGCTTCTCCCAGAAGCTCGTGGAGGACCTGGCCAAGCACGCCGGCATACCGGTGTGGAACGGCCTTACCGACGACGACCACCCCACCCAGATACTCGCCGACCTGTTGACCATAGAAGAACACGTGGCTAAGCCCCTCAACAAGGTTAAGATGGTGTACTGCGGCGACGCGCGCAACAACATGGGCAACGCCCTCATGATAGGCTCGGCCAAGATGGGCCTGCACTTCGTCGCCTTAGCGCCCAAAGAACTGTGGCCCAACGAGGCGCTCACCGCGGAGATGAAAAAGGTAGCCGCGGGCACCGGCGGCAAAATTGAGTTCTTCGACATAAGCAAGGCCGACGAGGCCCTGAAGGGCGCCGACGTGCTCTATACCGACGTGTGGGTATCCATGGGCGAGGAAGCCAAGTTCGCCGAGCGCATCAAGCAGCTCAAGGACTACCGCGTTACCATGGATTTCATACGCAAGACCGGCAACCCCGACTGCATATTCCTGCACTGCCTCCCCGCCTTCCACGACCAGGACACCGAAGTGGGCCGCCAAGTGGGCAAGGAGCACGGCATCATGGAGCAGGAGGTAAGCGACGAGGTATTCCGCAGCCGCCACTCCGTCGTGTTCGACGAGGCCGAGAACCGCCTCCACACGATCAAGGCGGTCATGGTAGCCACGATAGGCCGCCAGTAGGCTCTAGCGGCCCTCCTTATGAGGGCCGCATCCGGGCCTTTGCCTCTACTAACGCTATAAACGCCGCGCCTTAACGCGCGGCGCTTTTTTTTGTCCCGGGGAGCGCTATAGTACCTTCTATGGAGGACCCATGAAACGATTCTTAACCGTAATAATTCTCATCGCCGCGGCGGGCTCGGCCTTCGCCCAGAGCCAGGATGAGCTCCGCACCCTGATAGGCAAGGGCGAGCTTATAGGCGAAATAGCCGTAAGCTTCGTGGCCGACTTCGATATCCTGAGCGTGGGCCTTAAAGAAGGCCGCTTTACCAAGCTCGTATTCCAGGCGGAAGGAAACGACGTGGAGATAGAGCGCATACTCGTCACCTACGCCGACGGAAAGAAAGACGACATAGCGCTGCGCCACCGCTTCGCCGAGGGAACCCGGTCCAGGGCGGTCGATTTGCAGGGCAACCGGCGTTTTATCCGCTCCATAGCATTGTACTATAAAACGGCGGGCCGCCTTAAAGACGGCCGCGCCACGCTTAAAGTCTACGGCATAAAGTAAGGAGCCGCGCCTCTCCAGCGCGCAGCCCTAGGCTTCCTCGTCGGCAGGCGCGGCCGCTTCGGCCCGCCTGCCCTTGCCGTACCAATCCACGTTGCGAGTGACGAACATGACCAGGGCCAGGACGGCGAACATGCCCAGCGAGCCTATGAGCAGGGCCCAATCCTCCGACTGCAGGGTAATGAAGAGGTAGAGGTAGGAGAGGCCCATGACCGGCGCCATGTACCAGGCCTTGGCGAGCTCCTTGAAAAGCGACCAGGCGTAGAGGAAGACCATGGCGCTCACGGCGAGCGCCGACAGGCCATAGGCCGCGTTGAACGCTATATGCTCGGAGAGCGACAAAAGGAGCAGGTAGAAGACCATATTGGCTATGCCGGCAAGGAGGTACTGCACGGGGTGCACGCGCCGCTTGCCGAAGAGCTCCAGCATGAACAGGGCCAGGAAGGGCACGACGATGAAGAGTATGGCGTACTTGGCGGCCCGTTCGTTGAGCGCGTAATGGTCGAGCACCTTGAGGAAATCCACGCCATAGAAGGACTGGGCCAGCCTGCCGGTGTAGTCGCCCGTCCAAAACAGCGGTATGCCATGGCTGAGGTAGCTGATGTCCCAGCGGGCGTCGAAGCCGTCCCCGTCAAGGCCGTGGCTGGCGGGCAGGTAGTTGCCCTGATACGAGGGGGCGGGCCAGTCCGCGGACAGCCGCGCCTTGCTCGATTCGCCCAGGGGCAGGAGCCACACGCTGCCACCGCCCTGCAGCGAAAGCTCCAGGCTAAAGCTGGAAGGTACGCCGGGCGTATGTGCCACGGCAGCGTGCACGCCGCCCGAGAGCAGGCCGAAGCCCGAATCGCCAGGCTTAAAGTCCATGGCCTTGCCGTCCCAAAGCGCCTTCTCCAGGCTCCGTATGCCCTTCTGATTGGCTATGGAGAGGACGAGCTCGGCCTGTTCCATGAGGGCCCTTTCGTTAGGCTTTAAGGAAGCGAGCACCTCGGCGGCGTCGAAGCCGCCGGAAAGCCTTATGCTGCCGGAATACACGGGCACGGAGTAAATGCCCCGGCTCTTGCGTTCGGTGGCCAGGGTCCCCTCCGTTTCAAGGAGCGTGGGGCTTACCCAGAGCTCGAAAGCATAGCGGCGCAGTTCCTTCGTTTCCCTGCCCTTGTCGTCCTTGACGCTCAGCTCTTCCGCCCCCTCGCAGGGTATGCGCAAGAGAGGGCCGGCCAGCCTCAGCTGCCCGCCCCAGGACTCCAGTATCTCGCCTTCCACCTGGTCGGCCCGGTTCGAGCGTTCCCATATCACCTGCCGCACGAGGGCCGCCGGTATGAGCATGATGAGTATGAGCAGGCCCATCAACAGGACCTTGAAACCCATGCTGCTTGAGTAGCGATAGATTGCTTTCATGTATAGCTCCTTTTCGATTCCGCGATGGCCCTAAGCCTAGCCTCCCATTAAGGCGGGAAGGCGGCGGGATTGCGGCAAAATTCGGGCAACGCGCCGCAGAAAGCCCCGTATCCATTAACCGGGGCTGCGCCGCGCGCGAGGCCGTGCTATGCTCACTCTATCATGCACAGGATAGCCGTGGTGGACGACGAGAAGAATATCAGGGGGATGATACGGGTAGCCCTCGAGCGGGAAGGCTACGCGGTGGACGAGTACGCCAACGGCGCGGACGCCTGGCTAGCGCTGCAGGCGAGGCTGCCAAGCCTGGCCGTACTGGACGTGATGATGCCGCGCATGGACGGCCTGGAGCTCTGCAGGCGCCTGCGCGGCCTATCGCCGGAACTGCCGCTCATATTCCTATCCTCGCGCGACGAGGAGATAGACCGGGTGCTGGGCCTGGAATCCGGCGGCGACGATTACGTGTGCAAGCCCTTCGGCATGCGCGAGCTCATAGCGCGCATCCATGCCGCCCTGCGCCGCGCCGCGGCCAGATCCGACCCGACTATAGGGCCGTTCTGCGTGAGCGCGGGCTCCCTGGAATTGGACGACGAGCGCTACCTGGCG
>JBGSKZ010000413.1:0-1273 GCA_041741035.1 Treponematales bacterium | reverse complement strand
CGGCCAGAATGCGCCCGTCGCCTATACCCGTATCCCAGAGCCGCGCGTTATCGCGCAGGGTGCCCGCCACGAGTTCCACGTCCTGCGTCACCACGGCCAGGCCGCGCCGTAGCTCTTCCCGCGCGTAGGCCGCTATGGGGCGGCCGTTTAGGAGCACGCCGCCCTCGTCCGCGTCGTAGAGCCGCAGCGCCAGTCGGCCCAGGCTGGTCTTGCCGCAGCCTGTACGCCCCACCACGCCCAGGGTAGCGCCGGGCGCCAGATCAAAGCTCAGCCCGTTCAGCGCCGGCGCCCCTTTCTCGTAAGAAAAGCTCACTCGGTCGAAACGCAGGGAGAGGGCGCCGGGCGGCAGCTTTTCCCCGCCGTAGGCCAGCCTCGATCGCTCGCCGAGGAGGGCCAGTATGCGGGCGCTGCCGGCCAGGGCCTTCTGCATATTCTCAAGCTGGCCGCGCAGCTGCTCCATAGGCTGCCGCACCAGCTCGGTATAGCTGTAAATAAGGTACACCGTGCCCAGGCTTATGGCGCCCCGCCGCCAGAGCCATGCGCCTAGGCCCAGCGACAGTATGCTGCCCAGGCCTCCGGCAAGCTCCGAACTCGTCCAGAGGGAATAACCGAGGATATTGGCCTTGAGCCGCAGGGGGAACCAACCCCGTATGAAAGCCCGCAGCCGCTCAGATGCATAGCCGGCGGCGCCGAGCGCCTTCAAGTCCTCCCGGCCAGCCAGGCGCTCGCCCAGGTAGCCGTAGAACTCCGCGCTCCTAGCCCGGTTGGCCGCCCAGTACGGCACGGCGAGCAGGGCGATCTTGAGGAGGAATAAGCTTGAGAGCGCTGCGAAGAGGCCTATGGCGGCGCCTGCCCGCGTATCCTCGATAAACAAAGCCACGATCACGCCGATAAAGAGCAGCGCGCTCCCGGCGAGCCGTATGGCGAAGTCGGAGAAAAAGCTCATAAGGGTCTTAGCGTCGCCGTCTATGCGCTCTACCAGAGCCCCGGGCTGCTGATCCTTATGCCAGGCGAGATCGAGCCCTAAACAGGAACTGAGCAGGTCCAAGCGCAGGGCGTTCGTGGCGCGCCAGCCGAGGTCCTGTCCCAGCCAGGTGGAAACCACGGCCAGGAGCTGCACGGTAAGCGCGAGGGCTATAAAGAGGCCGGCATGCCCGTACAGCGCCTGTCCGGACGCTCCGCTCGTCACGGCGTCGATATACGAACGCAATATAAGGGGGTTTATCAGCGTAAGCCCGGTTGAGAGAAAGATCGCCAGGGCCAAACCCGCGCC
>JBGSKZ010000412.1:0-1592 GCA_041741035.1 Treponematales bacterium | reverse complement strand
GGCCCGGATCAGCCGCGCCGCGAGGCCTAGCCCGGGAGCGCGCGAAAGCCATAGCCGACAGGCTCCAGGCCGCGGGCTTCTTCAAGATCGCGGGCCGCCCCGAGAACGAGGCCTTTTTAGCCGAGATCATGGCGCGCGCGGGCTTGAGCGAAGCCGAGGCCGCTCGTTTCGAGGGCCTGTTTACGAAGCTGGCCGCCCTCGAGTCGAAGTCTCCTTAAAAAGGCGGCTTGACCTAGAGCCCGCCGGGGGCTACGCTTCTAGCGGAGGCCAGCATGAAACGTGCGCTTTTCTGTGCCCTTATCGCCCTCGTGGCCGCGGGCGCCGCATTCGCTCAGGATCAAGCCCTTGGCGACAGCCAGTATAACGGCGCCCTGATCCTGAACGGGTCGCTCATAGACCTTGCCCGCCTCGCCCAATCGGGAGAAGCCGCCCTGCGCGACTACACCCGCGGCAAGGCCTTCCTGCTCTTTGGAAGCCTTTCCAAGCCCATACCGAGCGAAGCGGAAGGCTACGAAGCCATCATGGAGTTCACCGAAGGACGCTGGATAGGCAACGCACGCATAGAGCTCTACCGCATATTCCTCATCCTCTCGGGCGAGAAGTTCGAAGCCCTAGCCGATATAGACGTGGGCACCAGGGCCGCCATACTGATCGATGGAGCGGCGCTGCGGCCAGGCCCCGACGGAAAGCCGGCCGTATACGCCACGGCCCGATCCGTACGCGTACTCCGCTGAACGGGCTTGGCGCCGGCCTTCCGGCCTCCCCCGGCTTAGGCCAGTCCTAGCCCGTCCCAGCCCGCCTCATAGCAACAAGGCGCGCTGGCCAAGCCCGAAAGAGCCGCTTTTGTGGGATTCTATATCCTCGCCGAGTATGAGCCTGCGTTCCGCGCTCAGCACGGCTACCCGGTTTATCAGATTTTTCAGCTCCCTTACGTTGCCGGGCCAGTGCCAGGCCTCCAGCGCCAGGAGGGCCGACTCGTCAAAAGCCTTATCCGGGGCTACTTCTTCAAGGAAGGCCGAAGCGAGCAGGCGTATGTCTTCCGGATGATTACGCAGGGCGGGCATCTTTAGCGTAAGGACATTTAGGCGGTTGAGCAGCTCGGGCCTGAAGGCCCTGGGGTCGTCGAGCAAGGGTGCGTTCGTGGCCGACAGCAGCCGGACGTCGTAGTAGCGGGTCTCGCTGGAACCCATGCGCGTTCCGCTGCGGTTCTCTATGGCGCGGAGCAGCTTTGCCTGTACGCTCAGCGGGAGCTCGCCTATCTCGTCCAGGAACAAGGTGCCCCCCTGCGCGGCCTCGAAGAGCCCTGGCCTCTCCACGGCGCCGGTAAAGGCGCCCTTAGCGGTGCCGAAGAGCTCGCTTTCCGCGAGCTGCTCGGGAACGGACGCGCAATTTATCGCTACGAAGGGCTTGTTTTTCCTCACCGAGCGCGCGTGTATCTCCGCCGCGGCCAATTCTTTGCCCGTCCCGCTTTCCCCCACGATCAACACGGGCATATCGTGCCTGGCATAGAGCTCGGCGGTACGCAGGAGCTCGCGTATGTCCTTGCTCGCGCCTAGCAGCCTGGAGCCGGACCCGCCCTCTCCCGCGCTGGC
>JBGSKZ010000411.1:0-4259 GCA_041741035.1 Treponematales bacterium | reverse complement strand
CGTTCACGCCTAGGCGCTCGAGCTCGTCCTCGAAGGCGCGAACCTCGGCGCGGCCCGGCTCGCGGTAGGGCAGGCCCTCCACGGGATTCCACGGTATCACGTTCACCTGAACCTTCAGCCCCTCGGTCCAGGCGGCCATGGCCCGCGCGCTTTCCAGGCTGGAATTCTGCCCGCCCATGATGGCCGCCTCCAGGGTGATACGGTCGCCGCTCTTCGCCTGATAAGCCAAGAGGGCGGCCTTGAGGCTGGCGAGGCCGTAACGCTTGTTAACGGGCATCAAGGCGCTGCGCAGCTCGTCTTCGGCCGCGGTAAGCGATATGGCGAGCCGTACGTACGGCCCGCGCTCAGCCAGGTCGAGTATGCCCGGCACTATGCCGCAGGTGGATATGGTTATCTTCCTCGAGGACAGCTGAAAGCCCTCCGGATGCTCAAGCAGGGCTATGGCTTTGCGCAGCTCGGGCAGGTTGAGCAGGGGTTCGCCCATGCCCATGAACACCACGTTGGATATCCTGCCGCGCAAGGCTGCCAAGTGCAGGTACTGCTCCATAATCTCATGGGCTTCAAGATTGCGTAAAAAGCCTAAGGTTCCCGTCTTGCAAAACGCGCAGGCCATGGGACAGCCCACCTGCGTGGATAGGCAGGCCGTCATGCGGCCTTCCGCGTCGACGAGGAGGACCGCTTCTATGGCGGAGCGGTCGTGAAGGCGTATTTTGAGCTTTACCGAACCATCCGCGTCATCAAGGGCGCTCTCCACCGAACTCGAATAGAGTTCCGGCACTAAGGCGGCGAGGCGCTCGCGCTCCGCCGCCGGAAAATCGCTCATGTCATGGAAGGACTTGGCCCCCCTGGCTATCCATTTAAAAGCCTGTAGACCCCTGAACGGCTTGTCCATGCCGAAGGCTTCATAAAGCTCGCGCGGCAGGAGTCCGGCGGGGAAGGGGATCTGGCTCATCGGCCCGCTAGCCCTGGATTTTCGCGAGCAATTCCTGGATGTGCGCGTTGCGTATGCCCAAACGCTGGAAATCGGTGAGGGTCTCCTCCGCCTTGCGCTTTTCTCCGTTTGCCAGGTAGCATTCGGCCAATTCCAGGTATAGCCGATAATTCTTGCCGTCGTTCTGTATGAGGCGCTTGAGCGACTCGATGGCGTCATTCACCTTGCCCTGCAACCTGGATATGGTAGCCAGGCCGAGCACGGCATAAACGTCGAATTCGATATTCAGAGCGCGTTCGTAGTAATCGAGCGCGGTATCGTAATCTTCCATACAGCGGTACGCGTCGCCCGCCCGGGTAAGTATCACCTTGTTCTTAGGGTCTCGCGCCAGTATCCGATTCCAGTAATCCAGGGACTGCTTGGGCTCGCTGGTGCCTCGGTAGCAGTCGGCAAGGCCGAAAAGCGCGTAGAAGTTGTCCGGTTCTTTGGCCAGCGCTTTTTCGAAGTAGGGTATGCCCTGGCCGAACTGTTTGAGCTTGCGGTAGCAATTGCCTATGGAGGTGAGCACCCGTATATCCACGGCGTCGCCTTGGGCCTCCACCATGCGCTGCCAGTAGTGGAGCGCATCGCGGTATTCCTTGAAGTCATAGTGCAGGTGCCCGAGGCCGATGAGGGCATAGGGATTGTCGAGCTCCATTTCGAGCACGCGCAGATATATGGCCTTGGACTTGCGGAAGTCGCGTACCTTACGGTAGGCGTCGGCTATGCGCGTGAGCACGGTTATGTTCTTATTGTCATGGAGCAGGTACTGCTCCCATATCTCTATGGCTTTCTGGTACTGGTTTAGGGCCTTATAGCAGTCCGCAAGGCCGAAAAGGGCATAATTATTGCCTGGATGGTAAATTAAGCACTTTTTATAGTGGTCTACGGCATCCCGGTACGCTCCGCGCTTGCGCGCCGCGTCCCCCAAGCCTACCAGGGCGTAATTGTTTTCCTGGTCATGCTCGAGTATGGTGCGGAAATTCTTCTCCGCCTCGGCCACCCGATTTTCCTTAAGGAATTGGTATCCCTTCTTGGAAAGATCGGCGATCTCCAGGAGTTCGGAATTCTGCTGGGGGGCCGTCCCGGCGTTGAATTCGTGCTCCTGGTCGTTGTTGGTAAAGTCGCTCATTGTTTTTCCTCTTCTAGCAGCATTTTTCGTATCGCGAGAGCCGCCCGTTGGACCAGCTCATTGCTCCTGCCATCCTCGTGCGCGAGTTTGAACATTTTTAAGGCGTCGATGGGTTTGTCCTCTTCCAGGTAGCGCTCGCCGACGCGTATGAGGCCATCCGAATAGCCGGTGGTCTGGAAAATTCTCCTGGCCGTCTCGGTATCGCCCTGGTTGAAAAGGGCGTTCGCCCTGCGGTTAAGCTGTACCTTCTGTTCGGGCTTAAGATCGGTATTCGGCTCGTCGACGGTCTTTATAAGGCCGCCCTCTGGAAATTTTGCGAATAGCGTTTCATCCATTTTGTAAACCGCCCATTAACTGGCTCGCCGCCTTGCCTTGCCGCGGCTAATCGTACCCGAACACTTACTATAAAACTATACGAAACATTTTCAAAATAATCAATTCGTCCAATTGTTACAAATGAGAGCTTTTATGCATATTCCTTGGACTGTTTGCGTGTGTTTTTGGTTAAGGCCGTGCTACATTTTGATGGACACCAAGGAACGGAGTACGGAATGGAACGCAACCAAAATCAAAGCCCAGTTTTGAGCGTACGCTGTTTTAAGCAAGACGGGGCGGAAGAGCGCGACCAGGGCTCCTCTTATGCCTCTGATATATGGGGTCAGGCGGGCGAGAACGCGGACGAAAGCAGCTTACACCAGCGTATCGGGCGCCTGCTCAATATGCTCGACAAATGATTGGGCGCTTCTCCTGTAGAAGCGCACTAAAGACCGTCCATACTCGCGCTGATCCGACTTCACTAGATCTCCCGCCAGTTCAGGCAGCACGTTCTCCGAAGGATAGTGGATAAGCAGGAGGCCGCCTGGCTCCACGAGCCCCTTGCTCGCGATAGACTCTATGAGCTCTACCTTGTGGGCGTAGGGAAAGGGCGGGTCGCAGAAGACGACCGAGAAGCTCCGCTCGGCCCGCAGCACATAACGCTCCACCGGCATGCAATGGCACTCTATCCTCGCGTCCACGATGGCCACGTTCCGCAGGAGGATGGGGAATTTGGGCCGGTCCCGTTCCACGCATTCGACAGGGTCCGCGCCGCGGCTGGCCGCCTCTATGGCCAGTATGCCCGAGCCGCTGAACAGGTCTAGGAAGGACTTGCCGCTTAAATCGCCGAGTATGGAAAACAGCGATTCCCGCATGCGGTCCATGGCGGGCCGTATCTCATAGGGCCCATGCGGCACTTCCACGGAGCGCCCTTTGTAGCGCCCGCCGGTAATGCGCAGCTTTACCACCTTCAGCCCTGCCTGTCGCGGAAGGCCCTGGCCATCTCGCGCTTAACGTCCCGCTCTTTCATCGCGTCGCGCTTATCGGCCTGTTTCTTGCCCTTGCAGAGCCCAAGCTCCACCTTTACCCGTCCCTTGGTGAAGTGGAAATCCAGGGGTATGAGCGTGAAGCCCTTTTCTTCGACGCGCCTGTGCAGGCGCTTAAGCTCGTGGGCATGGGCCAGGAGTTTCCTGGGCCTATCGGGGTCGTGATTGAAGATGGAGCTAAAGCTGTATTCGGATATATGCACGTTCTTTAGCCATAGCCCGCCGTTTTCGAAGAGGGCATAGCCGTCGGGAAACGATACCTTGCCCATGCGGAGGGATTTCACTTCCGAGCCCTCGAGGACGATGCCGCACTCTATGCTCTCGTCTATGCTGTAGTCGAAGCGCGCCCTGCGATTGAGCGCTATGATCTTGCGGCCTTCCATGGCCTATTCTCCCGCGGGCACGAGCGCTACCCTGAAGCCTAGGAAGGCGGATGCCGCGTCCGGCCTCATGGGTCCCCGCGAGCTTATATCCACGCTACCGACCTGGTTAGCCCAGGAGCCGCCCCGCACGAGGCCTTCGGCCGAGGGCCAGTATTTCCTGGCCTCCGCGCCCGCGGCCGGGAAGAACGAGTAGGAATCGGCGCACCATTCCCAAACGTTTCCTAAGAGGCCTTTGAATCCGGCGGCGTCGGAAGCGAGGCTCGATACGCTTTCTGGGCCTGTCCTGCCCGGCTCGAGCAAAACGCCTTCCCTAGCCATGCCGGCGGCCGCCGCGTAGGACCATTGCGCCTCCGTGGGCAGGGCGAAGCGGTAGCCGGCCGGGGCCTTGGCGGAAAGCCAGTCGCAGTAGGCCA
>JBGSKZ010000410.1:0-1282 GCA_041741035.1 Treponematales bacterium | reverse complement strand
CCGCGTCGTGCTCGCGGGCGGCGGCGGCGGCAGGCTCGACCATAGCCTGGCCATACGGGCGCTTTTCGAGCGGGAAGATGGTCCCGACGAATGGTATACGGCGGCCGAGCTCTGCGTGCGCATACGGCAGGAGACGAGCTTCGATACGGAGCCCGGCGCCGTCGTATCGGTTTTTCCCTTATCGGGAGGCGCGGGCGGCATGGAGAGCAGCGGATTGAAGTGGCCGCTCGCGGGCCTCGCCTGGGACGCCGGCCATTTCGGCATTTCTAACGTGGCTCTTGGCCGCAGCGTGAGGATTAAGCCGGGCGACAGGCCCCTGCTCGTCATACTGGCTTACGGCGGCCACGGCTGAGCCGTCAGGCGCAGGGCGCGAAACGCGAGGCGCGAGCTTCGAGGCGCGGGGCCCGAGCGAAAGGCGCTAAAGCTACGCGCCCGGGGCCTGGCCCCGCAGCCTATCCTTGAAGGCCTCAATGAGGATGGCCTGCGTTTCGCGCGGGTCCTGGACGAGCACGCGCCTGCCCGCCATGAGCTCGGCTATGCCTATCTCCCGCGGATAGCGGGGGATGATGTGCTGGTGCAGGTGGTCTATGCTCGCGCCGGCCACCAGGCCCATATTGTAGCCGATATTATAGGCGGCGGGGTGATGCGTTTCGTCGAGCACGTCTAGGCAGAGCCGCGTTAGCTTATCGCCGTCGCCGCGCTCCTCGTCGCTCAATTGCCGCAGGTCCTGCACATGCCGGTACGGAAAGAGCA
The DNA here is from genome assembly GCA_041741035.1 of Treponematales bacterium. GTDB lineage: Bacteria > Spirochaetota > Spirochaetia > Treponematales > UBA12059 > UBA5200. The sequence continues at coordinate 529 of JBGSKZ010000410.1, read as the reverse complement.
TAAGGTGGCCGGGATTGTAGGGATAGAGGTTGAGGGATACGAACCAATGCCCGCTCCGGTGGACGATAAGGCTCTCGACCTCGGGAGCGCCGTCGCGCACGAGGCAGAGTATGCAGCCCTCGGGTTTCTTGCCCGTCAGGTAAACCAGCTTATCGAAATTGAAGAAATAATCCATGTACGCTACTCTGCCCGCCCGGCGGCCTGCGGCAGGGGGCGCGGGGCCAAGCCCGCCTCTATGGCTAAAAAATCCACGAGCGAGGGATAGAGGGCAAGGAGTTCGCCATAGCGCTTCAGCGTATCCATGCGCACCTGATCCTCGGCGGCCGATACGGAAGCCTGCACCAGTGCCGGTTCGACGCTCCGCCTGTAGCTATCGATATACGACCCATACAGCTGGCGCGCCTGCTCATAGAGCGTCAGGTCGGGTATGCGGGCCGCCATGACGGAGAGCCCGATTATATCGAGCTCGGGCCGCTTGGCGGCCAGGGCCAGGCGCAGTTCCTCGTCGGCCGCGCCGGACGCGAGCCGG
>JBGSKZ010000409.1:0-1271 GCA_041741035.1 Treponematales bacterium | reverse complement strand
GGCTCCCGTGCCGCCGCGGGATGAACGGCCGGCCGAGCGGCCCCTCATACGCGCGTACAAGCCTCAGCCACCGCTCGGAGCCGCCGCGCTGAAGGCCGGCGGCTCAATATCGGATAAAATCAAGCGCCTCTCCGGACGGGCCTACGACGTATACAAGGAACTGTTCTTCGAAAAGCTCCGGCCCCATATACGCGACGCTCTCTTGGCCAAGAAAGGCCCCGCCGCCCAGCTCTTCGGCGAGGAACTCAATAAGGCGGAGAACTGGGTCTATGATTTCATGGAGCGCAATTACGCCAATCCCTATATGGATTGGGCCAACTCGGAGCACAAGAACCGCCTCGCGCGCTTAGGCGTCGACCTAGAGAGCCTTGACCCTATCATCGAGCTTTGCTATCGCAAGATAAGCGCGTAGCTTTACGCCGGCGAAGCCGCCCGGCGAATTCCTAGAGGCTGGTACGCCCGCGGAAGGAACGCGCCAGGGTAAGCCGGTCGGCGTATTCAAGGTCGCCGCCAACAGGTATGCCGGTAGCCAGGCGCGTCACCCGCGCGCCGCTCCCCTCGAGCACCTTCTTCACGTACAGCGCGGTGGTATCGCCCTCTACTGTGGGATTGGTGGCCAGCACCACCTCGGACACGCCCAGCCTCGCCACGCGCTCTAGCAGCCTATCGAGCCTGAGCGCGTCGGGCCCTATTCCGTCCAGGGGCGATATGAGGGCGCCGAGCACGTGGTAGAGGCCGTGGTACTCGTGGGAGGCCTCCAGGGTAAGCACGTCCTGCGGCTGTTCCACGACGCACATAAGGCTATGGTCCCGGGCTGGCGAACTGCACACGGGGCAGGGATCGTCTTCCGTATACGCCCCGCATTGGGAACAGAAACGCACCCTGTCCTTGAGGCCGGCGATACACTCGGCCAGCAGGTCGGCGTACTGGGCGTCCGCCTTGAGCAGATGGAAGGCTATCCTGGCCGCGCTCTTCTTGCCTATGCCGGGCAGGCGCGCGAACAGGGCCACGATATCCTCAAGGGCTCTCATCAGGCCATGCCGCCCAAGCCGCCCATGGAACGGGCCACTTCGCCCTGCAGGGCCTCCTTGGCCCGCGCCGACGCGTCGTTATAGGCTGCCCGTATAAGGTCCTGCAGCATGCCGGCATCCGCCGGGTCTATGGCTTCGGGAGCTATTTCCACCGCGAGCATATCCATGGCGCCGTTCAGGGTAATCTTTACCATGCCGCCGCCGGAGGAACCGACGACGCTCACCGACGCCATGCGCTCC
>JBGSKZ010000408.1:0-2808 GCA_041741035.1 Treponematales bacterium | reverse complement strand
GTCATAACTGCAGCGTACGGCCGTGACCTCGCCGCTGGCGGGATCCGTATCGTAACCGGTGCAGGTGACGATGTAACCGTAGCGCAGGCGCACCGAATTGCCGGGGAAGAGGCGGAAATACTTAGGCGGAGGCACTGCCTGGAAGTCGTCGCGCTCTATCCAGAGCTCGCCGCTAAAGGGCAGCGAGCGGGTGCCCGCGCTCTCGTCCTCGGGGTTATTGACCGCGTCAACCCATTCCACCGTGCCCGCGGGCCAATTTTCCACGATGAGCTTCAAGGGCTTCAAGACAGCCATGACGCGATGCGCCCGCCTATTGAGGTCCTCGCGCAGGCAATGCTCCAGGAGCTGTATGTCCACCATGCTGTCGGTCTTGGCTATGCCTATGCGCGAAAGGAAGTCGCGTATGCTTTCGGGCGTGTAGCCGCGCCGGCGGAGGCCCGCCAGGGTGGGCATACGGGGGTCGTCCCAGCCCGACACGAGCTTTTCCTGCACGAGACGCAATAGCCAGCGCTTACTGAGCACGGTATGGGTAATATTGAGCCTGGCGAACTCTATCTGGCGGCTGGGGAAAACCTCGGCTTCCTGTATGAACCATTCATAGAGGGGACGGTGTATCTCGTATTCCAGCGAGCACAGGGAATGGCTGATGCCTTCCTTGGCGTCGGACAGCGGGTGCTGAAAATCGTACATGGGGTATATGCACCAGGCGTCGCCGGTGCGGTAATGCGGCTCGCGCCGTATGCGGTACATGACCGGGTCGCGCATGACCAGGTTGGGATGCGCCATGTCTATCTTGGCCCGCAGGGTCTTGGCGCCGTCGGCGAATTCACCGGCCTTCATGCGCGCGAAGAGCTCGAGATTCTCCTCCACCGGGCGCTCGCGCCAGGGACTGTTCTTACCGGGAGGCGTGAGGGTGATGTTGTTCTTGTCGGGCACGGCGGTGCCGCGGTACTGGCGCATTTCCTCGTCGGACAGGTCGTCCACGTAGGCCTTGCCCTTTTTGATAAGCTTTATGGCCAGATCATAGAGATAGTCGTAGTAGTCCGAGGCGTAGAACTCGTTCTGCCCCCACTCGTAGCCCAGCCAGCGTATGTCGCGCTTGATCGCGTCCACGTAGGACTGGTCTTCCTTCTCGGGGTTGGTGTCGTCGAAGCGCAGGTTGCATACGCCGCAAAAGTCCTGGGCCACGCCGAAATCGATGGAAAAGGCCTTGGTATGGCCAATGTGCAGCCAGCCGTTGGGCTCGGGAGGAAAGCGCGTGCGCACTTCCTTGAAGCGTCCGCTCGCGAGGTCGGCTTTTACCGCTTCGCGGATGAAGTCGTTGCCTGGGCCCGCTTCGATTGCGCCCGGCTCGGAAGGGCCGGCCGCGCTCGCTGTTTCGTTCATAAGATACTCCTTACCGCGCTTCAGGGGCGCGGCAAGGTCGACTATGCTACGATAGAGGCGCCCGCGTCAAGGATTGACCGTATAGCCGCGCTTCGACAGGAGCTCGATTACGTTGCCGGCGCCGACGAAATGGGCCACGCCCGCGAAGACGAAAACGCTCTTGCCTTCGTCGAGGAGCTTGGCCAGTTTGTCGGCCCACGCGGCGTTGCGCTTGCCATAGATGGAATCGTTGAACTTGCCCAAGTCGGCGGAATAGCCCTGGCTGCGCTCGAGGGATTGGTCAATGAGCCTGGACAGCTTTTTCCGGTCGTCGGCGCGATAGGCGGCGTACAGTTCCTCAATCGACTCGGGGTAGCTCTTGTATTCGCGTATGGCGTCCTTGAGCACGATGAGCTGCGTGCTCAGTTGAGGGCCGGTAAGCAGGTCCAGCTGGCTCTCCACCGACTCAAGCCCGCCTACCGCCTTGCCCAGCTCCGCCGCCACGCTATAGAGCGCCATATCCACGCCCTTGCCCACGTCGAGGCCGGCCTTGGCGGCCGCTATGCCGTCGAGGTAGGAATAGGCTACCCAGGGCATGAAGAGGCTCAAGTTTCTCAGGGCTTCCTTGCCGAGGAAGGCTTCCAGATAGGCCAGCTCGTCAGCGCCCAAAAGATCGCCCAGGCTGCGGTTCTTATCGAGCAGGGCGAAGGACATGCGCTCGAGTATGAGCGATTGGCTGCGGTCCAGGTCGGCGCTGGATAGCTCGCCCAGGACGATATCCGCGCGCTTCATGCTGTCCGTTACCTGCGTGTTAAAGGGGAAAAGCTCATCGGAGCCTAGATGGAGGGTGCCCTGGATGTATAAGGTGCCGCCCGACGACGAACTCAGAGTCCAGAACATGCGCGGGGATTTCTGGCGAGCGGCCGTGGCCGAATTTTGGCTACCGGCGCCAGCGGCCGGAGCATCCGCGCCGAGCCCCGCCTGGCTCGCGCAGGAGGCGGCGAAGAAGCAGGCCGCGCCTAATATGGCGGTGCCCGCCACGCTCTTGATAACATGGACGAGATTCCTCGATACGCTCATGACAAAGCCTCCATGGCCCGGTCTATGCGGGGCAGGGCCTTGGCCACGCCGAGCACCTTTATGCTCTCGAAGAGCGGCGGGCTCACTTTGGTGCCCGTCACGGCCACGCGCAGGGGCATGAGGAGGTCGCCGAGCTTGAAGCCCTCGGCCTCTGCCTTGGCCCTGAAGGCCGCCTCCGCTTCCTCGTGGCTGTCCACGCCCACGCCGACGAGCAGCTCCCTGCCCAGGGCGAGGGCGGCCTTGGCGCGCGCGGCGTCCAGCTTCTTGGGTATGAGCTCCTCGATGGGCGGGAGGGCTGGCTCCTTGAAGAGGAAGGCCAGGGCCGCGGGCGCGTCCGACAGGTATTTGAGGCGCTCGCGCACG
>JBGSKZ010000407.1:0-3720 GCA_041741035.1 Treponematales bacterium | reverse complement strand
AGCCGGACGACGAGCGCCTGGACGGCGCCCGCATAGCGCTCGCGTCCTTCCGCGGCTCGCGCAGGCGCTCGGAAATCCTGGGCGAGGCGGGCGGCGTGCTCTTCATGGACGATTACGCCCACCACCCAAGCGCCATACGCGCCACCCTGGCCGGCCTACGGGAGTTTTTCCCTCGGCGCCGCATAGTCCTCGATTTTATGTCGCACACCTATTCGCGCACGAAGGCGCTCTTCGACGATTTCGCGGGAGCCTTCGGCGGCGCGGATCTGCTCATATGCCATAAAATATACGCCTCGGCGAGAGAGGCGGCCGACCCGGCCATAAGCGGGGAGGGGCTCTGCCAGGCTATTCGGCGGCATGGCGTGGACGCCCATTACTTCCACGAAGTCATGGACGCCTACGCCTACACCGGCGAAAGCCTTCGTCCCGGCGACCTCTTCCTCACCATGGGAGCCGGCGACAACTGGCTCCTGGGCAAAGCCCTGTATGAGCGCATGCGCGATCAGGGCCCTGCGCCCGTCGAGGCGGCTAAGGACAAAGGATAGCAATGATGAAAAGCATGACGGGCTATGGCTCTTCGCGGCTGGACACGCCGCTCATAAAAGCACAGCTAACGATGAAAGCCCTGAACAACCGTTATCTGGAGCTTACGCTCAACCTGCCAAGCCTCTTATCGGCCTATGAGCGTCGCATACGCGACGCTATAGAAGGCCGTATACGGCGCGGCAAGGTGGATTTCTCCATCAAGATACTCGGCGGGGAACTGCCCACGGAAGTGCACGTGGATACCGGGGCGGCCCGCGCCATAAGCGGGGCTCTCCGCGAGCTCGCCGCCGCGGCGGGCATAGAGGAGCCCTTAAGGCTATCCCATCTCCTGGGCATAGAAGGGATACTGAGCTTCCACCGCAGCGCGGACGCTGACGGCTTGTGGGAGTCCATCGAGCCGGCCCTGAAGGCCTGCATAGACGCGTTCGAAGCCGAGCGCCTGAAGGAAGGAGCGAGCGCCAGGGCCGACCTGGAGCGGCAACTGGCCGCCATAGAGGCGTCGGTGCTGGAGGTGGCGGCCAAGGCCGACGAGCTTGACGCGCAGATTAGCGCCGAGCTGCGCAGGCGTTTCGAGGAAGTGCTCGGCGAGCTCGTGGACGAGACCCGCATATTGACTGAAATCGCCTCCTACCTCGCCAAGCATACGATCAACGAGGAACTCGTGCGCCTCAGGGCCCATATAGCCTCATTCAAGGCCAGCCTCGACGAGGAGCAATGCGGCAAGAAGCTGGACTTCATCTGCCAGGAACTCAACCGCGAGGCCAATACCATAGGGTCCAAAAGCGCGCAGGTGGAGGTGTCCACTGCGGTCATACGCATGAAGGACGCCATTGAGAACATACGCGAACAGGTGCGCAACGTTGAATAGCGCAGCCGGGCAAAAGGAAGCCAATATGGAAACAGACAGGACGATGATTATCGCCATATCGGGCAAGAGCGGCTGCGGCAATTCCACCGTGTCGAGGCTCCTGGCGGAACGGCTCGGGCGCAGGCTGGTGAACTACACCTTCCATACCATGGCCGACGAAATGGGCCTGCCCTTCGAGCGACTACTGGAAATGGCCAGCGCCGACAGCTCCTACGACAGGCAGCTGGACGACCGCCAGGTGGCCATGGCCCACGAACGGGATTGCGTCATAGGCTCGCGCCTGGCTATATGGCTGGTGCGGGACGCGCAGCTTAAGGTATACCTTCACGCCTCCTCCGAAGTGCGAGCCGAGCGCATACGCACGCGGGAAGGGGGCAACGCGCAGGACGTGCTGTCCTTTACCAAGCGGCGCGATCAGCTCGACCGCGAGCGCTATCTGTCGCTCTACGGCATAGACAACGACCGCTACGACTTCGCCGACCTCGTCATCAACACGGAGCGCATGGCGCCGGAACGCATAGCGGACGTAATAGCGGCCGCGGTAGGGAAACGCTGATGCCCGAGCTTAAAAAACAGGTGGTCTTCATAAGCGGCGCCTCGAGCGGCATAGGCAACGCCTGCGCCGCCTTCCTGGCCAAGAAGGGCTATACGGTATACGGCACGAGCCGCAAGCCCGCCAAAGCCCAGCGCAAGGCCGACGAGTTCTTTGAGCTCATAGCCATGGACTTGAGCGATACGGCGTCCATACAGGCCGCGGTAAAGCTCGTGCTCGAGAAAGAGGGGCGCATAGACCTGCTGCTCTGCAACGCGGGCATGGGCATAGGCGGCCCCGCCGAGGAAACGCCCCTTGAGGATATACGCAGGCAGATGGACACGAATTTCCTCGGTACCGTGCAGCTCATCCAGGCGACCCTGCCCGCTATGCGGCAGGCGGGCTCGGGCAGGATACTGGTTACCGGCTCCATAGCGGGCAGGATAGGCCTGCCGTTCCAGGCCTTCTATTCCGCGAGCAAATACGCGTTGGAAGGCTTCGTGGAGGCGCTGCGCATGGAGATAAAGGGCTTTGGCGTGCAGGCGGCCCTTATAGAACCGGGCGACTTCCGCTCCGGCTTCACGGAGGCCAGGCAGAAGTCATCCGCGCTGCCGGGAAGCCCTTACGGGGAAGCTGCCGCCGTCGCCTTGGCGAAGGCCGAGCTCGACGAGAAGAACGGCGGCTATCCCATAGACATAGCGCGCCTCGTGCTGAGCCTCTCGCGAAGCAAGCGGCTGTCGGTGCGCTACACCGTAGGCTCGCTCGGCCAGCGCATAGCCGCGGCCCTAAAGCCCATCCTGCCGAGCCGCCTCGCCGAACGCCTCATCATGGCCTATTTCGGCCTAGCCGGACGGAAATCTTAGCGCTTGCCCAACTGCGCGAGCACGTAATCCATCCAGGGCTGGCACTGAAGATAGTAGCTCTCCTCCGCCCGCAGGAAGTCGAAGAAGGCTTCCTGGAACGACGAGCTGAGGGCGAGGGCCTGCGCCCTATAGAAGCGCGCCTTGGCGCTGGCCGTGGCCGAGCGCGGCAGGGAAAGGTAGAGCGTCAGCTGCTCGGCCGCCTTGGCGTAAGCACCGCGCGAGAACAGGTCGCTAATGATGCTCCGCAGCGCGTAATCCTCGCCGCCACTGGAGCGCAGATCCTCGGGAAAGATAGTCACCATGGGCCGCTCCGCCTTGGCGCCGCTGCCGGCGGCGGCGAGCAGCGCGTTCACGGCCTTCTGGGTATCCGCCGAGAGGGCCTTCGGGCTGGGAGCTAGCTCTTCGAGTATGACCGGATGCGCGTCCGATAAGGTGCGCGTAAGAATGAGGTAGGGCAGCGGGGCCGAGCGCGAAGTGGCGCTCATAGTGGGCAGGCCCACGCGGAAGCTGCCCGCGGGTATGCTCAGTGCCGACTGGGTGGCGTTCTGGCCTGGCACGATGCTTATGCTGCCGCCTAAAAGCTCGCGCTCGGGGAGTATAGCGTAGTAATAGGGTATGCCGGGCACCGGATAATCGCGGAAGCTCGCGTCCGCGGGGTCCACCAGGGCGGCGACCACGGCGTCCAAAATGGCGGCGTTCTGGCTGAAAGGGCTCGTGCCGCGGTACACGATGAGCCTGCCCGCGTCCGGGCTGGCCTTGAAGAGCACGACTATAGAATCGCCGTCGATGCCCGCGCTTATGCCCGATACGGGGCTAGCCGCGCTGAAAGCAGGGACGGCGGGTGTGCTGGCCGCGGGAGGCGCCGAAGCGGCGGCCGCTGAACCGGCGCCCGTCGCCGCTATGCCCGTACC
>JBGSKZ010000406.1:0-14895 GCA_041741035.1 Treponematales bacterium | reverse complement strand
CGCAATGTCGTAAACATTTGCCCGGTGATTATCGTGGAGAGGCCACACCCGTTCCCATTCCGAACACGGAAGTTAAGCTCTCTTACGCCGATGGTACTGCCTTATGGTGGGAGAGTAGGTCGTCGCCGGGCTTTTTTTTATTACGCGCGATCTACTTCGTTTCAAAAGCCCCGGTGACACTCAACGTGCACATAGCACGCCTCGTGTCCCCGGGGCTTTTGCGCCTCGTAGCTCATCGCGTTATAAAAAAAAGCCGCTTGTAGACAGGGTCTTGTTTCCGGTCGCGACAGGGCTGTCGCGTGTACGTCACCCGAAGATTCGCGCGAGCGAATCTTCGATGTCCAGGTTTTGACAGGAGGTCAAAACCTGGACTAAACATATACCTTAGCGAGGTTTCCTGCCGCTTGCCTTGTAGGAGTGTCCGGCCTGTGTTAGGCTGATCGAACGATGCGCGCGCGAATATCCTTCGACAAGTTGACCATATTCGGCTATTTCATCGCAATCATCCTTGCGGGCGCTCTATTGCTGTCCTTGCCGGCGGCATGGGCCGGCGATGAGCCCTTAAGCGCTTTGAACGCGCTCTTTACCGCTACTAGCGCGGTATGCGTCACCGGCTTGATCGTGGTTGATACGGCCGAGTTCACCCGCTTCGGGCAAACGATAATACTGCTCCTTATACAATTCGGCGGCCTTGGTATCGTAAGCTTCGCTACGCTGTTCGTGGCCACTTCGCGCAATAGGGTGTCGCTCTTAAACCGCGGCATGATACAGGAAATGTACATAGAGGAAGTGGACGCCAATCCACGTCGCATCGTGCTTCACATAGTCGTGGTTACCTTCGCCGTTGAGCTTGCCGGCTTCGTAATCCTCAATGCCCGCTTCAGATCGTTGGGTATAGATTCCCCTGCTTATTCTTCGCTCTTTCTTTCGGTATCGGCATTCTGCAATGCCGGGTTTTCCGTATTCTCGGATAGCCTAAACCGATTCGTCGGCGATTGGCTGGTGAATCTGGTGTTCATAGGGCTCATCGTGGGGGGAGGCCTCGGCTTCGTCGTGATGCGCGACTTAAGTCGCGTATTCATGCGGACGAAGCGGCATTTGTCCTATCACAGCCGCGTGGTGCTTACGATGACGGCGGCTTTAATTCTCATCGGATTCGCGGCGTTTTACCTGCTCGAGTACGATAAAGCGTATGCGGGACTTGCGGTGCCGCAAAAAATCTTGGCCGCTCTTTTCCAATCGGTCACTACCCGTACGGCCGGTTTCGATACGGTGGCGCAGGGCAGCTTAGGTTTTCCTTCTATTATTTTCGTGATGGCGCTTATGTTCACCGGCGGCTCCCCTGGATCGACGGCGGGCGGCGTAAAGACTACGACTATATTCATGGCCGTCATGTCCGCGTTCAAGGGCACCGAGGCGGACGGATCCCTTAGCTACGCCGGCGGTATCTTGTCGGCCCCGAGCCTGGCTAAGGCTTTTGCCATCATCATAAAGGCCATCGGCATCGTGCTAGTCTGTTTCGTCGGCCTTCTCGCGTTCGAAGGCGCGCGAAGCCAGAATAGCTTTAGCGATCTCATGTTCGAGACGATTTCGGCCTTCGGCACCGTCGGCTTATCAAGGGGCATAACCTCGCAGCTGAACGCGTTGAGCAAAATAACGCTTATCCTGACCATGTTTGCCGGCCGGGTGGGCTTATTCGCCATGGCGGTCATGTTGCCGCCCGATAGGATAGAGCGCTTTGCCGAGTATCCTCGGGAAGAGCTTTTGCTCGGTTAGGGAGGGTTTGCAATGTCGCAACAGTTTGCCATTATCGGCTTGGGCAGCTTCGGAGTACGCGCGCTTGAGAAGCTTTCCGAGGCGACTGACCAGATTATTATCGTTGATAAGGACAAGGCCGCCGTGGAAGCGAATAAGGATTTCGCCGGCAAGTCTTATATCGCAGACGCGTTGAGCCCCGCCGCCCTTACGCGCATATTGCCCGAAGGCATCGATGTAGCCATCGTGGACGTAGGCGATAACCTTGAAGTAGCCATAGTCGTGACGAACGCCCTGAAAAAGCTAGGCGCGAAGCAGATCATCGTGCGCGTAGACTCGGATGAGCGAGGGGAAATCCTCAAGATCGTCGGCGCGACCAAAATAATCTACCCGGCACGGGAAGCGGCCGAGCGTCTGGTGCCCATGCTGGTGTCCCATACCCTTTTCAGCTTTATGCCTATAAGCCCGAATCTCGTGCTCGCCGAACTTAAAGTACCTGAGCGCTATGTGGGCATGAGCCTCGTCGAGGCGAATTTCCGGCAGGCCAAGGGCATGAATGTCGTGGCGATACGCAAAGAATCGAATGACGAGTATTTGTATTTTCAGCCTAAATACAGGCTTGAGGCTGACGACGTGCTCCTCTGCGCTGGCACGGAAGAGGCCATGGGCGAGTTCACGGGTTCACGCATAGCGGCCCGCAAGCATACTCTCTCCGGCATGTTGAAGGGAATCTTTGGCCAGGCTAAAGAGCGGAAGGCCGTCCTTAAGCCGACTAAGCCGGAGGATCCCTCCTGACGCAAGGCGCTGACTAAGCGCGCCGGCTTGACCCCGGGGCTCTCTAGGGCTTAGTATCAGTTGCACTATACGATACAGCAAGCGGTTCCGTTCGCTTGCTCGCCGTATTCGTCGCTGCGTTCCATTGCGCGAGCAGCGACGTCCGATCGATAGGCATCCCCTGCGGGATGCTAAACCCTGTCCCCAGATAAGCTGCGGGGCGGGAAAAGGAGTCCGTATGGACATTTTTCAGAAATGCTTCGAGTATGATCTCGACAAGCAGGCCATCGCGCGCGGAATCTATCCGTATTTCCAGCCCCTGGATAATACCGAGGGCACCGAAGTAACCGTGAATGGCAGGCGCGTGCTGATGATAGGCTCAAATAATTACCTGGGCCTTACCACGCATCCCAAGGTTCGCCAGGCTGCTATCAAGGCTATCGAGGTATACGGGCCTTCCTGCACCGGCAGCCGTTTCCTCAACGGCACGCTTAAGATCCACACCGAGTTTGAGCGGAGGCTGGCCGCCTTCATGGGCTTGGATGACGCCATCGTATTCTCCACCGGCATGCAGACCAACCTCGGCGCCATATCGTCCCTGATAGGTCGCAACGACATAGTCTACGTGGACAAGGACGACCACGCGTCTATCGTCGACGCCTGCCGCCTGGGCATGGGCGAGATGAAGCGCTTCGTGCACGGCGACCTTGACCAGTTGGACCGAATGCTGGAGAAGGCTCCCGAGGAAGCGGGTAAGCTCGTCGTCGTAGACGGAGTCTTCTCCATGGGCGGCGACATCGTCGACCTGCCCAAGGTGGTGTCCATCTGCAAGAAGCATGGCGCGAGGATTTATTGCGACGATGCCCATTCCTTGGGCATACTCGGCGGCGGCAGGGGTACGGCCCACCATTTCAATCTCGTCAAAGACGTGGACCTTACGATGGGCACCTTCTCCAAGAGCTTCGCCTCCCTGGGCGGCTTCGTGGCCGGCCAGAAGGACGTCATCAACTACATCCGCCACACCGCCCGCAGCTTCATTTTCTCCGCGTCCCTGCCCGCTCCGAACCTGATGGCGGCTATGGCCGCCCTGGATATCATGGAGACGGAACCCGAGCACGTGGAGCGCCTTTGGGAAAATACCCATTTTATGATGAAGGGCTACCGCGAAATGGGCTTTGATATAGGGCCGACCCAGACTCCCATCATTCCCGTTATTATCGGCGACGACATGACCTGCTTCGGCTTCTGGAAAGAACTGTTCGAGGCGGGCCTCTATACCAATCCCGTGGTGTCGCCCGCCGTGCCCAAGGGCATGGCTTTGCTGCGTACGAGTTACATGGCTACCCATACCAGGGAGCAGCTACAGCGCGCCCTCGACATCTTCGGCAGCGTGGGCAAGAAGTTCGGCATAATCAAATAGAGAAGACGGCTAGCGGCATAGAGGCGGTCGTCGACGCGAAAAAGCGTCGGCGGCCGTTTTTTTGCCCCTAAGCCCTGGCGTTACCGCCCGCGCGGTTCCATACTTAGCCCGTGGACAACGAGCGGCCCGAAAAACCCATATCCGTGCTTCTCGTCGAGGATGAGGCGATAATCGCCCTGGCGGAGAAACAAATACTCGAACGGAACGGCTATAGCGTACTTATCGCCCCTAGCGGCGAGAAGGCTATAGAGGCCGTAACGCGGCGTCGGGATTTTGGCCTTATTCTCATGGATATAAACCTGGGCGAAGGCATGGATGGCACCGAGGCCGCCGGCGCTATTCTGCGGGCCATCGATGCGCCTTTGGTCTTCCTTTCCTCACATACTGAGCGGGAGGTCGTGGAGAAGACCGAGGATATCACTTCCTTTGGCTATATCGTCAAGAATTCCGGCGAGACCGTGCTCATAGCGTCCATAAAGATGGCTCTTAAGCTTTTCGAGGCGCAGCGCAGCATAAAGGCGCAGGGTTTGGCTATAGAAAGCGCCTATACTGAACTGCAGGCAGCCAACGAGGACCTGCAGCGGACGGTAGAGGAACTCAACGTTAGCAATGAAGAACTGGAGAAATCCAAGAAGCTCCTGTCGCTCAGCGAAGAGAAGTATCGCTTTCTCGTCGAAAATAACCATGACCTGATCTATACCCTGAGCGCCGAAGGGTTCTTTTCGTTCGTATCGCCGACCTGGACGAAGCTGCTAGGGCATCCGGTAGCCGAAGTGCTAGGCAAATCGTTCGTGCCCTTCGTGCACCCTGAAGATATACCCGCCTGCCAGGAATGGCTAGCGCAGATCGTAAACAGCGACGAGCGAGTAGATTCCATCGAGTACCGCGTTCGGCATATCGACGGCCGTTGGCTGTGGCATAGCTCGAGCGCGGTGCCGCTCCGCGACGAGCGGGGCCGGGTGATAGGCTTTGAGGGCACGGCCAGGGATATAACGGAACAAAAGCGCATCGAAGACGAGCTTCTCCGGGAACAGCGCTTTACGGAGGCGCTCCTGGAGAGCCTGCCCGGCTATTTATTCGTCTACGATCAGGAAGGGCGGCTCATACGCTGGAATAAGAAGCACGAGACCATGACCGGCTACAGCACCGAAGAGCTATCCCGTATGACCTTAGCTCAGTGGTTTGAAGGGGAAGATGCCGTACGGGTGGCCGAAGCGGTGAAAAAGGTCTTTGATACGGGCTATGGCGAGGTCGATGCGCAGCTACTCATCAAAGGCGGCGGGAAACTTCTCATCCACTCCACCGGCGCTCGCCTCCGCGTGGGAGACGATACGTATTTTACCGGCGTGGGCATCGACATCAGCGAGCGCGCGCGCGTGGAAGAGGCTTTACGCGTCAGCGAGGCTAAGTATCGGCTCCTTTTCGAGATCCTGCCCTTAGGAATAACGATAGCCGATGCCCAAGGCAAGGTGTTGGAAAGTAACCGCATAGCCGAAAAGATGCTCGATCTGCCCAATGAGCAGCATAGAACGAGGACGATAGACAGCCGCGAATGGACTATTATCAATGCCGACGGGAGTCCCATGCGGCCTGAGGACTTTGCCAGCACTAGGGCGCTTAAGGAACGGCGCCTCGTCGAGAACGTGCGCATGGGCTTGGTGAAGGGCGACGAAACGGTGGTATGGCTCAACGTATCCGCTACGCCGGTGCCTTTGGAAGGATATGGGGTAGCCATAGCCTATATGGATATTAGCGATAGAGTGCGCGACGAGGAAAATATCCGCGCTCTACTGGCGGAGAAAGAGGCGCGCTTAAGCGAGGCTGAAGGACATGCATGATCGCGCTAAGCGCCTTGATTACGAGCGCTTCAATTGGCCCTCTTTGCTGAATTATGAGTATGAAAGTTGACATATAAGAGATAATAAACAATATTTTAAGCCTGTCGACAGGCTTCCTTCAGCACAAAACAGTAAAGCCTTTATTAGTTCCCCGAAGCTTGTTGTTCGGGGCGAAACGCCGCTTCACCTAGCGTAAGCCGCTTGGCTATACCGCTAGGGCTAGCGTCCTCGGAAGCACAGACACAAGCTTCGGGGAACTAATAAAGCTAATTCCGTAAAAACTGCAGCCATGATCCTGCGTGGTGAGCTGCATGGCGTTGGTAAGCAGCGTAGCTGGGAGCAAGAGCGAGATGAGCATAGAGACTTCCCGGGTTATCCTCCTAGTCGAGGATGAGGCGATCATCGCCTTGGCGGAAAAACAAATCCTCGAAAAATACGGATATAAAGTCCTATGGGCCGCTAGCGGCGAGAAGGCCGTAGAGAACGTAGAAACCCGCCCGGAAATAGATCTCGTGCTCATGGACATAAACTTGGGCAGTGGCCAGGACGGAACGCAGACAGCCGTACAAATACTGGCGCTGCGCGAATTGCCCCTTATCTTCCTTTCATCCCACACCGAGCGTGATGTCGTGGAAAAAACCGAGGGCATAAGCTCCTACGGTTATATTGTCAAAAATTCCGGCGAGACCGTGCTCATCGCCTCAATAAAAATGGCATTCAGGCTTTTTAATGCCCGCCTCAAGGAAAAGGAGAAGGATACGGAGTTGCGCGCGTATGAAGAGCGGCTGCTCGTCAGCGACAAGATCTTCACCCATTCTATCGATATGCTCTGCATAGCGGGTTTTGACGGCTACTTCAAAGTCTTAAACCCATCATGGGAACGCACGCTAGGCTGGAGTACCGAGGAGCTATTGTCTAAACCTTGGATTGATTTTGTGTACCCCGAGGATCGAGACGCTACGGGCAAGATACGTACGGTGCTGGTTGACGGCAGGCAAGTGCAACAGTTCGAGAACCGCTATCTGTGCAAAAACGGCGAGGTAAAGTGGCTTTCCTGGAATTCCTTTCCCTATCCCGAAGAGAATTCGATGTTCGGGGTAGCCAGGGACGTAAGCGAGCAGAAGCGCATTGCGGAGTCCTTGAAAGACAGCGAGGCTACCTACAAGGCGCTTTTTAAGAAAAGCCCCATGGGCATAGCCTACCATGAAATGCTCTACGACGAGGGCGGCAAGCCCAGCAATTACCGCTATATAGCCGTGAATGACAGTTTTAAGGAGCTAACCGGCATAGACGCCACGGGCATGCTCGTTACGGACGCTTTCCCCGGCATAGAGCTGGATTCCTTCGATTGGATAAACGCCTATGGCGCAGTTGCGAAGTCCGGCAAGGAATTGCGCTTCCAGCAATTCTTCCAGGCGAATAAACGTTGGTACGACTGCGCCGCCTATCAATATAAACCCGATCACTTCGTCGTCGCCTTCCTGGAAATCAGCGAGCAGAAAAAGGCGGAGCTCGCGCTGTACGCGGAGAAAGAGCGGCTTGCGATCACCTTGCAGAGCATAGGCGACGCGGTCATAGCCACAGATACCGAGGGCAGGGTGGAACTTCTCAACAGCGTAGCCGAGCGCCTCACGGGTTGGACCCAGGAACGCGCCAAGGGCAGGCCTCTTGCGGAGGTCTTCTCAATCGTCAACTCCCAAAGCCGCGAGCCCGGCGAGAATCCGGTAGATCGGGCGCTTAGGGAGGGCAAGGTCGTGGGCCTCGCCAACCATACCCTGCTCCTGTCCGCAGACGGCAGCGAATACCAGATAGCGGATTCGGCCGCCCCTATACGCGACGCCGAGGGCGCGATCATCGGGGTAGTACTGGTCTTCCGCGACGTAAGCGGAGAGTATGAGACGTCGCGCGCGCTACGGGAAAGCGAAGCGCGCTTCAAGGCTCTGCATAACGCTTCTTTCGGCGGGATAGCCATCCACGAGAAGGGCATCATCCTGGAATGTAACTTGGGCTTGTCGGAAATGACAGGCTATAGCGTCGAGGAGCTCATCGGCATGAACGGGCTCTTGCTCATAGCCGAAGGCTCGCGCGAGTATGTCATGAGCCGTATCGCTTCCGGCTATGAGTCGCCGTATGAGGCGACTGGCCTTCGAAAGAACGGCGAAGAATTCCCCATGCGTCTCGAGGCCAGGAATATACCGTATAAAGGCCGGATGGCGCGCACCGTGGAATTCCGCGATATAAGCGTCGATAAGGAACGCGAGGCCCAATACCGCAGCACTATCCATTATCTGCAGGGCATATTGCAGACGACGCAGGACGGATTCTTCGTCCTTGGCGCGGATGCCGCATTCAAGGACGTCAACGACTCGTTTTGCGCCATGACCGGCTATACCCGCATCGAGTTGCTGGAGAAGCGAATCCTCGATATCGACGCCGACGAACACCCTGAGGACACGGCCGCTAGAATAGAGAGGATCATGGCCGTGGGCTCCGAGTCTTTTACCGCCCGGCATCGCCGTAAGGACGGCCGCGTAATCGACGTCGAAATGTCCGTATCCTTTCTCGATGAAGGCGCGGGCTCGTTCATATGCTTCTGCCGCGACATAAGCGAGAGAAAGCGCGCGGAGCATGAGCTCATAGAGAGAGAGGCCCTGCTGCGCCAGAGCGGGATAAAGCTGGCGCGCAACGAAGCGCTCCTGGCTAAATCGCAGAGAATCGCCCATATAGGAAGCTGGGAGCTCGAAGTGGAGAGCGGTCGGCTCACCTGGACTGAAGAAGTCTACCGAATTTTCGGCCTCGCGCCCGAGCTTGGCCCCATGTCCTATGAGGACTTCCTTGCCAGGGTGCATCCGGATGATAGGCAGGACGTTGACCAGGCATACGCGGCGTCTATCCATGAAGGCCGGGATAAATACGATATCGAGCACCGCATCGTGAGGGCGGACGATGCGGTCGTGCGCTATGTACATGAGCGCTGCGTACATGAGCGCGCGGCCGATGGATCGATAGCGCGGTCAATCGGCATGGTGCAGGACATTACCGAACGCAAGCTGGCCGAAGGCGAAATTAATAAGCTCCTCAAGGACAAAGAGCTGCTGCTCAAGGAGAGCCACCATAGGATCAAGAATAATATGGGCTTGATATACAGCCTTTTAAGCCTGCAGGCGAATGCCCAGAGCGATGAGGGGAATAAAGCCATACTCGGGGAGGCGGCGGGGCGCGTGCAGAGCATGCTTATGCTCTACGACAGGCTCTATCGATCCGAAAACTTTATCGAGCTCAATATACGGTCCTTTATGCCGGCCCTGGTCAACGAGATCATCGGCGTGGCGGCCGGTATACAGCCCGTCCGCGCGGAAGTAGACGTGGGCGATTTTATGCTGAACTCCAAAGTGCTGTCCACGTTGGGCATAATCATTAACGAACTAATAACCAATTCCATAAAATACGCCTTTAAAGGCTCTGTGGACGCCACGATACGCGTATCGACGACTAAAGCCGATGGCATTGTCACCTTCTTCTACGCCGATAATGGCCTGGGCCTTCCGGCCGGGGCCGACCGGCAGGGTTCGGGAGGCTTTGGCATGCAGCTTATCGAGCTGATGGCCCAACAGCTCGATGCGAGCCTCGCGATTGACGGCTCGCGGGGGACGAGCTATACCCTACGCTTCATGGTTTAAGCTTTCTAAGCCTTCGCCTCAAGCACGCCGGTCTCGACCAGGCTGATAAAGCCCTCCTGGGAGAATATCAGGTGATCGAGGAGGCTGATGCCCAGCAATTCGCCGGCGGAGCGCAGGCGCTCGGTTATGTCCCTGTCCTCGGGCGAGGGGTCGAGGCGGCCCGAGGGATGATTATGCGCGACTATGACGGCACAGGCGCGCGCGGCCACAGCTTGGGCGAAAATCTCACGAGGATGTATTATCGTCCTATTTACGAGCCCGAGGGTGATCAGCCGCACATCGAGCACGTCATTCGCGCCATTGAGCAGGCAACAAAGGAAATGCTCCTGTTTGCGGTCGTCGAAGTGCCTCACGAGTTGCCAGGCGTCCTGCGGGCAGGATATGCGTTGGCTTCGGTGCCCGTAGAAGCGCCTGCCTAATTCCAGCGCGGCGCTGAGGCGGCAGGCCCTGGCCTGTCCAATGCCGCGGAGCCCGGCAAAAGACTCAGGCTCCGGTACTCCGGCGCTTAGGTCAAGGGCTTGGAGCAGTTCCTTGGATAAGGCGCGGACGTCCTTCCCCTTCAAGCCCGAGCCTAGTACCGCCGCGACGAGCTCATAATCGGCCATAACCCCAAGGCCTGAGGCGTTGATGCGCTCCCGTATGTCTATTTTATCTAAATAGCTGGAATTCGCATGCTCGTATAGGCAGCTTTTCATGGTGTTGCGTCCCCCTGCGCGTATCTACGAGCGGGAATCAAGCCTTGCTTGCGCTTCGGTAAGGAATTTTCCTATATAGACAAGGCCAAATGAACGATTCGGTTTGCATTGAGCGCTTCCTCCGGCTATAATGAACGAGTTCCCCTGATTCTATCTCCCCATAAACCCTAGGTTTTTTACGTCCGACGGTTTGGAGTGGAATCGGCTCGAGGCCTTTTTAGGCGTCGGAACTTCACGTTTAAGGAGCGGATATGAAAAGCGTAAAAGGAACCCAGACGGAAAAAAACCTGATGGCGGCTTTTGCCGGCGAATCGCAGGCCCGTAATCGATACAGCTACTTCACCAGTAAGGCCAAGGAAGAAGGCTATGTGCAGATAGCCCAGATTTTCGACGAGACCGCGAATCAGGAAAAAGAGCACGCGAAGCGCCTGTTTAAGTTTATGGAGGGCGGAGAGATAACCGTAACCGGCACCTTCCCTGCCGGCCCCGTGGGCACGACCGTCGAAAACCTGCTTGAGGCGGCCAATGGCGAGAATTACGAATGGAAAGAAATGTACCCCGGCTTTGCCAAAGTAGCGCGCGCGGAGGGTTTTGATGCTATAGCCACGGTGTTCGAAGCCATAGCGGTAGCCGAGAAGCAGCATGCAAAGCGTTACGAGGGGCTTAGGGCGAACATCCAGCAGGGTAAGGTATTTAAGCGAGAGAAGACAGCGACCTGGCGCTGCCTGAACTGCGGCTACCTCTTTGAGGGCGTTGAGGCGCCCAAGGCCTGCCCCGCGTGCGCGCACCCCCAGTCCTATTTCGAGCTACTCGGCGAGAATTGGTAGGAGGATGCCATGACTGAAATAATGCAGATATACAAGTGCGAGATTTGCGGCAATATCGTGGAGATGCTTCACGCCGGCGCGGGCGAGTTGGTGTGCTGCGGGGAGCCCATGAAGCTCTTTAAGGAGAACACCACCGACGGCGCCAAGGAAAAGCACGTGCCCATGCTTGAGAAGACCGCCGACGGCTGGCGCGTGGTCGTAGGCGCGGTAGCGCATCCCATGGAAGAAAAGCACTTCATCGAATGGATAGAACTCGTGGCCGACGGAATCGTGTATAGGGCGCAGCTGAAGCCCGGGGACAAGCCAGAGGCCGTGTTCAAGGTTAATGCCGCTAAGGCCTATGCCCGCGAGTATTGCAATTTACATGGACTTTGGAAGGCTGAGGCCTGATCGCCACCAACCCAAGAGGAGATGACTATGCAGAAGTATGTATGTGACGTATGCGGCTACATTTACGATCCGGCGGTAGGAGACCCCGACGCCAAGATAGCGGCCGGCACCTCGTTCGCGGCATTGCCCGACGACTGGGTATGCCCTATGTGCGGCGCGGGTAAAGATAGTTTCAGCGTCGCCGACTAAGGGCAAGCCGTTGCCTAGTTCCTAGGCAAAAGGGTAGTATAGGGCCGGATTCCGCCACGCGCGGGATTCGGCTTTTTATTTGATGGAGGCAAGCCGTGATATCGAGGGAAGATTTCATATTTACCATTGGCTATGAGGGCGAGCAGGCCATCGTGGACGGCAAGGCGAAGGCCAAATACGGCAAGCTCGATACTATGGCATTGGCTAGGGAAGGGCTACTCCGGGCGGCATTCGCGTCCGCGCTCTTTGGGGGCGACCCCGCCGAATTGACGGCTTTCGCCGATTTCTATAACAGTAAAGCCGGCACGAAGCTTGCCACGGCCGACGATTTCTCGAGGCTTTTCGGTATAAAACGCGAGGAAATAAAAAAAGTCTTGATCCTTTAATTAGTTCCCCGAAGCTTATTGCTGAGCAGGAATGTACGCAAGATATTGTTTATCTAGTCGAACTACCTATACCCCCGCTTGGGGTTTTATCATGGAGCAATAAGCTTCGGGGAACTAGGTATACTCCAAGCGCCTACTCTTCAAGAAGTTCCACTCCGCCATCGCCGCGAAAAGCGCGTATACGTCGTAGGTAAACGCCATAGGCAAGATCGTCGGGCGATTCCGCGCGAAGCTCAAGGAATGCGTTGAAGGCTTCGTCCATAGCGCCTGAATCATACAGGAGCAACGCCCTTTCAAAGCGTTGCCGCAACTCCCGTTTTTTAGCTTGGGAGGGACTATTGCCTGGCGGGATAAGCTCGTAGACGGGTAGGCCCGTTTTCTTGCCCTTTATTCCGGCTAATCCTAAGTAGCGCTTCGTTAAGTCCTCAAGCGTTGAGCTTAGAGCCTCTATTAGCGCTCCGGACACGATGATTTTTGCCCCGAAGGACTTGGTCAGCTCTTCAAGTTTAAACGCGGTATTCACCACTCCGGAAATAACGGTGCCGTCCATACGCTCAGCCTCTCCGATAGTACCCATCAGGAGGCGGCCGGTATGAATGCCTATGCCTGCGAAGATGGGCTCCTCGCTTTTCTGGCCCGCCTCCGCGTTAAAAGATTCCAGCTCGAGGCACATGGCAAGCGCCGCGTGTATAGCGTCTTCGGGCGACTTGGGGAAAATTGCCATTATGGCGTCGCCAATATATTTATCGATGAATCCGTTATGCGCGCGTATGATAGGGCCTATGCGCGAAAGGTAGTCGTTGAGGCGCTTGAAGCTTGCCTGGGGGCCGAGGCGCTCTGCTAGAAGAGTAAAGTCCTGTATATCGGATACGAGTATGGTCATTTCGCTTTCTATATACTCGCCCAGCTTTGTATCGACGATGCTAGCCTTGCCTAAGAAACTGAGGAAGTCACGCGGCACGAAGCGGGCGTAAGCGTCATCAAGTTTGGCGAGCTCTATATGCGTTTTGAGCCTGGCTCTGAGTTCGAAAATGGAGGCGGGTTTCGTAACGACGTCGTTGGCTCCCGAGGCGAAAGCCTCCTCTATGTCGGCGGGCTTGCCTTGATCCGTCATCATTATGATAGGGAGACGCAAGCTGCTGTGTTCCTGGCGTATCATGCCGCATAATTCGTAACCTGAAATCTTAGGAAGCTTAGCGGCGATGAGTATGCAATCGAGCGTTTGGTCGCTTGCGCTTATTCTGCGTAGAGCTTCCGCGCCATCGCTGGCGCAGCTTAGGTCATAGCGGTCCCTCAGCCCGTTCATGAGTATACGCAGTATCACGGGATCCTCGTCCACGACGAGGATGCGAAAGCGCAGTTCAGAGGAGCCTTGGGCAAGGGCCGGATCGTCGAGCGGGACGAGTTCGTCGATATCTTCCCCGGGCTGCGGCCTTCCCTGCAGCTGGTCTTCGACGCCTTCCGCATGGGATACGGCGGGGAGGCTGAATGAAAAAAAGCTAGCTTTGCCGACGATTGACTCTGTTTCCAATGTTGTGCCGTGCAGTTCCAGTAGTCGCTTCACTATGGGAAGATCGAGCCCTTCCGGATCCTTGGCGCTTTGATCTATGGCATCGCCGTCTCCCCAGTCGCTGACATAAATGACTACGCGGTCCGCCTCTCGTTGGCTGCGCACTATAATGGAGCCTTGCCTCGTTCTGCGTATCGCGTAGCCGACGAGGTAATAGAGCACTTGTTCAATGCGACTCTCATCGGCTCGAACGAGCAGTTCCGGCTCGATTAGGTTAAAGAGCTCAACGTTTTTCCTCTTGAGCCCCGAACAAAAGCGGAGCACCAGGTCGGTAAGCGGTTTCAGCTCGAATACTCGGGGCTTAAGCGCCACGTCGCCGTGTTCAAGCTTGGTATAGTCAAGTACGTCGCCTATCATGCCATAGAGCTTTTTGCCGCTCGTGGCAATATAGCGTACCGTATTTCGGTCATCCTCGGAGAGGGCGGGGGAGCCGAGCATGGAATCCGCTAGGCCAATGATCGTATTTATCGGGGAACGCAACTCCGCTGATGTCGTCGATAGGAAGTCGTCCTTGAGCAGGTCCACTTCCTTGAGCTCGTCGTTCTGGCGCAACAATTCGCGGTGGGCGGCTACGAGTTCGCTTCCCATGCGATTGAATTCCTCGGTAAGCTCGCCGAGTTCGTCCTGGGTGTCTATGCGTAAGGGCTCGAAACCCTCCCCTGAAACGAGGGAGGCAGAGAGGGCCTGTACGCCAGCGAGGAGGGACCCCAGAGGGCGCACGATTTGCCGGGAGAGGATGACGCTAGCCGCGCTGGCTAGGGCTATGGTCGCCAACGCGAACGCGGCTATGTAAGCGCCGGTTTCAGATACCGCGGCCGAAAGGGCCGGCAGGGATATCGTTGCCGAATAATCAGCATTAAAGGGCTCCGGCAGTTCGACTGGTCGCTGTACCCTGAGTTCCGTATTAGCCTGTTTGAGCGCAAGCTCGGCTAGGGAAACGCCCGACAGGTTCATGCCAAAGGGATCGCGCTTCGTGGTGAGCACGAGGCTGTCCGGGTAGCCGCGATGCACTATATCGAAATCCGCGCCGAGCGATGCCTTTAGGACTTCGAGAACCGAGCGCTCGATGGAGCGCATGCCTATGGCCGCCAGCGGCGTGGCCAGGGGGAGGCCGGCGAAAAGCAGGATGCCGTCCTTGTCTATTTTCCCCGCCTGCCGCGGCGCATTAAGCTGTTCGTCAAAACCGGCTTCTAGGAATGAGGAGCCGCGGTAGCCGAAGGAGCTGAGGGTGCCGTCTCCCGAAGAGAGCGCGAATCCTTCTAGCCCGTACTCGCCCATGAGAGAAAGCATTTCCCGCGTGATATCGTCGCCGGACAGGAAAGCGGGCAAGAGCCTTGAGAAACGAGCGTCCTGCGTCGCCTGCCTGAGCCT
>JBGSKZ010000405.1:0-3716 GCA_041741035.1 Treponematales bacterium | reverse complement strand
CCCGCGGAACCGCCCGCCCCCGGTTAGCCGCCAGCAAGGCTAAGCCCGCGCTTGCCGTAGCGCTGAGCCTGGCCTGCCCAAGGGGGCCTAAAAGCATGCCGCGCTGGAGCCTCAAGCCATGGGCGGCGAGCAGCAGCGCGGGGAGGGAGCGCAACTCGGCCCGCGCCAGCAATTCGTCGAGCGTCCAGGGCTCGCGCATATAGTCGGCGCAGCCGGAGCCGAGGCAGAGGTCAAGCAGCCTGTCCGGTCCATAGGCGATAAGCGGAACGGCGTACGGCCCTAGAGGCCTAGCCAGGACAAGAGCGGCCGGGGCGACAGCCAGATCCCAGGCGCCGGCCTCGGCGGGCTGAGGAAAATCCGGATAAAAGAAAAAGGAGCGCTCCCCGTCGGGCGCGCTCCTTCTATCCAAGTGCCTATACTGCCCCTCGTCTCCGACGAACAGTATCCGCATAGCCTAAGCCTGGCCGGTGCTGCCTTCGGTAAGCATCTTCTGCTTAAGCTCCTCAAGGAGGAGATCGGCTCCCGCGCCCGAGCTTTCAAGCTTGGCGAATTCCTTTTCCAATGAGGAGGATTGCGACAGATCGGCGAGCTCAACGCTAGCCTCCGCCCTGGCTTCCAGCTCGTCCACCTTTTTAGCCATGCGGTCGAAGGTATCGAATGCGCTCGTGTTTCCCGACATAGAGGTCAGGGTCTTCTGAATTTTCTGCTGCGCTTCGGCCCGTTTAGCCCTGGCTATAAGGATATTCTTCTTGCGGGCGGCCTCGTCTATCTTATTCTGCAGCATGCGCAGGGTTTCTTTAAGCTTCTCGACAGCGGCCTTCTGGCTCTCCCACTGGGGCTTGAGCTGCAGGTAGTAATTCTCGGCTTCCTGCTTACGCAACAGGGCCTCTTTAGCCAGGTCATCGCGCCCCGCCTTGACGGCTATGACCGCTTTGCGTTCCCACTCTTCAACCTGGCGCTTCTGCTCAAGTAGCTCGCGCTCGATCTTCTTCTCGTCCGCTATGGCCATGGCCACGGATTTCTTGGACTCCACCATCTGCTGGTTCATATCGATGAGCAGCTGGTTGAGCATCTTCTCCGGATTCTCCGCCTTGGAGATCATATCGTTTATATTAGAGGAAACAACCGTCTTGAACCTATCGAAAATACCCATACAGAGCCTCCTCTAAATTAGTCCCGGTACTTACCGAGGACGGCATAGTGCTTTGAAAGAGCCATCCCGACCGAGTCGAGGGCGGCTTCGAATTCATGCTTGTCCATAGTATCATACTCAAGGGTGTCCACAAGCACGATATCGTCGCCGTCGATTCCATATGCGCCATGGAGTATATCCGTGGCGTTGAAGCCGAGGAGCGTCTCAAGCAGCTGTATATCTTTTTCCTTGGGCAGCGCCATGACCTTGGTGCGGATGAAGACTATAGGCTCGTCTATGGTTATCGCCACGCCAGGCAGCCCTCTCGTCTCGTCCTCGACGAAAAAGGTGTTAGGCACCACTTCCTGGTAGGAAATATCGAGATCCATCAGATAGGATTCCACTTTGCTCAATCCCTGCATACACTCACTCCTTGCGCGTAGTGTTCGCGATCAGCCCCGGCCCGCGAGGGCAAGGGCAACGCCTCTAGCCAAGGAATACTTGCCCGGAATTGTCGATCGCGAGGATGGTTTTACATTCAGAACAACGGAAGCGGCCAGGCCTGGCTGCGCGGAGCTTCTTGTTGCATATGGGGCAGGAGAAAATCTTGGGAAACACCGACTGCGTGCTCATTTGCGAGCCTTGCTGGAAATAGCCAACGGCTTCGTCGAGGTTATCCTTGATATTAAAGAACTGCGAGAAGCCTAAAAGCTGGAAAACCTCGTACACCTTGGGCTGAATCTCCAGGAGGACGATATCCCCGCTTCGCGGCTTCACGGCCTTCAAAAAGGCGGTAAACGAGCCTATGCCCGTCGACGACACATAGTTCAGGCCGCCGCAATTGAATACGAGCCTCGAAAAACCGGCGTCGATGGCCTTACCCACCCTCTTCTGGAAGAAATTGGAATTGTAGGTATCTATATACCCGGTAAGGAAGAGGGCAAGGCAGTTTTCTACATTGTCTATTTTCTGGAGCCTGATTTTTAGGCTATCGTCCTTCTCGTCATCGAAGCCAGGAACGATATCGTTGTTGGTCATGGTACTCCTCTTCCAACGTACTACTTAGATCGTTGTATATCGTCCAATTGTATGAACATAATAATTCACCGTCAATGCCCTGTCAAACAGGAGCTTAAAATATTACGGCAAAAGGCTGGACGACAAGCCCTCGACGTAATTTTCGGCTACTTAAGTCGAAAATTCCAGTCCTTCTTGCTTTTTTTTTCAGGAGAAGCCCGCTCAAAGCGCATAAAGCCCCTCATCGGCGTTGATGATGGCTCCATTAAAGAGATCCATAGCCCCGGAAAGCAGGCCCACGGACGCCTTTCCCAGCTCTTCCGGCCTTATTAGTCTGCCCCGCGGAGAGCGATTAATCAAGTTTTGCCGGGCCGTATCGCCAATATATTCCGTATCGACGAAACCGGGGCATAAAACGGCGCAGGAAACGCCCCGCTTGCCGTACTCCTGCGCCAGCGACTTGGCGAGCACGCCGAGCCCCGTCTTAGCCGCGGCGTAGGCCGCATTGAGCTTATAGCCGCGGATCGCGTCGGTTCTCGTGCCGCCGAAGAATAAAATTCGCCCAAAACCGCGTGCCGCCATGCGCCGCGCGGCGTTTGAGGAGAGGATGCCAGGCAGCGCGAGGTTGAGCCAGGCCATACGCCGCCAGTCCCCGTCGTCGGTATCCTCAAGGCTCTTATATACGAAGGGCCCAAACGCGAGCACGAGAAGATCCGCCTCCCGGGCTTCATTGATGAGAGCCTCGGGCGGCTTCGCGTCGTCCAGGTCCGCCGCTATGCCCCGCACGGCAAGTCCCGTAGGCCCGAGAGCCGCGCAGGCGTAGATGGCGGCGCTCAGCCTATCCCCGCTCCTGCCGTGAAGGCAGAGCGATACTCCTTCGGCGGCAAGGGCTTCGGCTACTGCCCTGCCTATGCCTCCGGTGGCTCCGACTATGAGTGCGCGTTTCCCCGCTATGCCCGATCCTGACTGTTTGTCCATCGTGTATAATCAGACTATACCCCCAATCGGCGAGCGGGGGCAAACGAAAAGCAAGGAGGCAGGCATGGACCCTCGGGTTCCAGGGCGCTTTCGCGCCGTACTCTGCAGGGCCGAAGGAGCCGTCAACGTGGGTTCCTGCTGCAGGGCCCTCAAAACGATGGGCTATGACTCGCTGGCGCTAGCGGACTGCCCCGCGTACGACGAGGGCATCGTGCGAGGCTATGCGCTCGCCGCCTATGACCTATACGAGTCGGCGGAGCGCTTTGCCAGCCTGGAACCGGCGCTGGAAGGCGCGAGCATGGCCGTGGGCGTATCCCGGCGCTTGGGGAAAAAGCGCAAGGAGAGCCTTTCGCTCACGGAATTCGCCGCGTCTTATGCCGCGTACCCCGGTACCATGGCCATGGTGTTCGGGAACGAACGGGACGGACTAAGCGACCGGGAGCTTGCCCTCTGCGACAGGTCCGTGTATATACCCAGTTCGGAGCTTTTCCCCTCGCTCAACCTGTCGCACGCAGTCCAACTGGTATTCTGGGAACTCAGGCGCGCCCAGGCGGAGGCCCGGGTCGCGGCCGCCTCCCCGACTTTCGCG
>JBGSKZ010000404.1:0-21804 GCA_041741035.1 Treponematales bacterium | reverse complement strand
CCTAGGCGCGCTACCCGCGCGTTGACGCGCTCGTCGAGCTCGGCGTCGAAGCGAATGGTAGCGCGCGGATTTGCGCAGATCTCGGCGTAGGGCGCTATCCGGTAGGGGACGTCCGCCCAGGAGTAATCGCGGCGATCAAGGAGCGCTGCGAGCCGTCCCGGATAGCGCGC
Source organism: Treponematales bacterium (assembly GCA_041741035.1). Taxonomy (GTDB): domain Bacteria; phylum Spirochaetota; class Spirochaetia; order Treponematales; family UBA12059; genus UBA5200. The sequence goes on along the minus strand of JBGSKZ010000404.1, from coordinate 21,634 downwards.
TTCGAGCGCTTCCGCGAGCTTCTGGAAGTATATGATCTGGTGGTCGTTCCAGTATCCAATATTGGACCAGGGATTTTCGGGCTCCGGGCGCTCCCAGTCTATGCCGTCCTGGGATATGCGATAGGGGTTGTAGCCGTCCAGCGTGGTGGCGTTGAGGAAAATGGATAGGAAGCTTTCCAAATACGCCGGATACGATAGGCCAAGAGCTTCCCAATTCTGAAAGATGTCGCGCCAATTGCCCTGATAATGGACTAGGGGCGAGCCGTCCGCGTCCTGTATCCGTATCGAGAACTCATTCCAGGGCCGCGAGGGATCGCCGTGTCGGCGGCTGAAGGTAAAGGGCAAATATTCCCTGGCCAGGCGGACAAGCACGGGATCGCCGCTTGACGAGAGCAGTTCCACGAAGCGCGCATGGCTCAGCTCCCGATCGCTAAGCAAAGCCGCGGCGGCCGGGAGCGCCGCTTTATTGCGCGCGCCGATGAAACGCAGCGCGTCGCCACCGCGGATACGCATGCCCCGCTCCGGAACGCCTCCGCGCATGACATTGAACAGTGTGTTGGCCGCGTGATGCCATTCGTGCATGGCGAGCGCTCCGCGGCTCAGGCCGTCGGCCGCGCCGAGTATGGCGAGGAGCTCGTCATTCATGACGCGGCCCGTGTCCGAAAGTTCGCGGGCAAGCGTTGCCCTGTCGCTTTGGAGCTCCGCCCGCAGGAGGCTCGCCGCCCGCTGATCCTGGTCCACGTCCGCGACTATGTGCCAGAGCCGCGACTCGCCCGGCTCAAGCGTAAGGCTCGCGTGCAGGATGAAGTCGCTCTTCATGCCGGTGCGCCTGGCAGGGAAGGCGCAGTCCTCCCCGCGCAAAAAATTCTCCATGCTGGCGCGCGTGAGGCTCACACGCGCTTCGTCCAAGCCCAGCTGCCAGGCCAGCGTGGCGCTGAGCGCCTCACGAGGCTCGGCCTTGTCGCTCACCAATGACGCAAGCCCGTAGGCCGCAAGGCCGCTTCGCTCGTCATACACATTATCCTTGTACGCGTCGGAGAGGCAACTCAATTCCGCCTGCACACGACGGCTTACGCCGCCGTTCATGAGGTTGAGAAGCCCGTCGGCCAGATCGATTTGCAGCGTATCCGCGCCTATATTTTTCAAGCGGGCCGTACGCACAAAGCCGCGGCGATGGGAAAAAGACCAGGACCAGGAAAAGCGTACGCCCCAATCAAGGTTGTCCTCTACGAAGCGGAGCGTGCTCCCGGTAAAGTTCTTGCTTATGGAACGGCGAATGCGCCACAGCGACTGCGACCAATCCGCGTAGGGCTCCCACAAAGAGCCTTTGTCGCGCCCATGCAGCCTAAGGAGGGTTCGCGTGCCGTTCTGTCCCCGGCCAGCCATGATTTTATCCACGGTTTCATAGGGAAAGAGCGCGTGATCCGCGGCTATGCGGCCGGCCGTTAAGGCGCCGCGGCTCGATATGAACATCCAATGATTGCCCGAGCTTACCAGGCTCATGAAGAATTCGTTCATCGTCTCTGCGTCAGCTATCGTATAAAAACGTTGCGTATCCTCATCGCTAAACGCGTCGTCATGCATGCACAGACTCCTCCAAATTAGTTATCCACAGAGAACTGTACTCGTATACAGTTAATTTCGCAAGCACTTTTTTAGCCTTCAAGATGCGATAGATGGGAAAATGCGCGGTATAGCGATGACAACATTTTCTTGACGGCGCCAAGATTCTGGCATAATCTGAGCGAACATCGAAAGACAAGCTGCGCTTCGCAGTGCTATCCATTTTCATAGGAAACGCAAGGGGCATGCCAATGGCGTTTATGCTACAGAGGAATAAGGCAGCGGTAACGGCTCCGAAAAAAGGCGACGGCTTCGAGTTCATGTTGCGTACCCTGGTGCCTTTCCTGGGGGTCATAGCCGCGCTCGCCATAAGCGCCGTGGTGCTCCTTTTGCTCAAGACCAACCCCATCGTCGCGTATTCGGCCATGTTGCAGGGCGCCTTCGGCTCGATAAGCGGCTTGTCCCAGAGCCTGGTAAAGGCGACGCCCCTGCTGTTGGTAGGGCTGGGCGTATGCATTGCCTTCCGCGCGAGCGTCATCAACGTAGGCGGCGAAGGCCAGATCATACTGGGCTCCGTGGCGGGCTCCTGGATGGCCCTGAGCTATCCTGAGCTGCCCAGCGCCATCCTCATACCGGCGTGCATGACCGTAGGATTCATAGCCGGCGCTTTCTGGGGCTTTATCCCCGGCCTGCTTAAGGCGCGTTTCAAGGTAAACGAGATACTGAGCACCATCATGATGAACGCCATAGCCCTACAGTTTATGAATTTCCTCCTGCAGGGGCCGATGATGGACCCCGAAGGCATAAAGGCGGGCACCTTCCTCGCGCAGTCCGCGCGCCTGCCCGAATCCTCCTGGCTGGCTAGGCTCGTGCCCCGCACCCAGCTCCATGCCGGCCTCTACGTGGCGCTGGCCTTCGCCTTACTCGTATATATTTTCCTCTGGCGCACGACCATAGGCTACCAGATACGCGCGGTGGGCCTGAACCCGAACGCGTCGCGCTACTCCGGCATAAACGTGCCCTTCAATCAGATGCTCTCGCTTACGATAGCGGGCGGCCTTTCCGGCCTCGCCGGCGTCATAGAGGTAATGGGCGTGCACCGCCGTATTATGGAAGGCCTTACCGGCGGCTACGGCTTCACCGGCATCGTGGCGGCCCTGCTCGGCAGCCTCCATCCCCTGGGCATAGTGCCCGCGTCCTTGCTCTTCGGCGGCTTGCTCGTAGGCGCCAATACTATGCAGCGCGCCGTGCAGATACCGGCTGCACTCATCAATGCCATACTCGGGCTCATCGTGCTCTTCGTATCCGGCTCGGCCCTATGGATCCACAACATGATCAAGAAGCGAAAAACCGCCGCCATCGTATCCGCCGCCGCGAGCGCTGCAGTAGCGGCCCCCGCCAAGGATGGAGAGTTATGACTAACGTATTTTCCTTCGAAGTGCTCTCCGGCGTGCTGCGTACCATGATAGCCCTGTCCACGCCCTTCCTCTACGCCGCCTTGGGCGAGACCTTCTCCCAGCTTTCGGGCGTGGTGAACCTGGGCGTAGACGGCATCATGCTCTTAGCCGGCTTCTTCGCCTTCTACGCCGTGCTCCTAACCGGCAATGTATGGCTGGGCCTGCTCGTGGCTATGCTCGTCGGCCTTATCATGGGTCTCATCATGAGCCTCGTAAGCGTTACCTTGAAAGCCCAGCAGGGCATAAGCGGCATAGGCTTGCAGATGTTCGGCCTAGGCATGTCCAGCCTCCTGTTCAAGGTGCTCGTCGGCACGGTAAAGACCGTGTCTGGCTTCACGCCGGTAAAGATACCCCTCCTGGGGGACATACCCTTCATCGGGCCCATACTCTTTAACAACAACGTGTTGGTGTACGGAGGCTTCCTGCTCGTGCCCATATGCTGGTGGATACTGGAAAAGACCACGCTCGGCCTCAAGATCAAGGCCGTGGGACAAAACCCGGCAGCCGCTGACTCGGTGGGCATAAACGTCAACCGTATACGCTACTTCAGCGTGTGCTTAGGCGCCGTGCTCGCGGGCGTGGCGGGCGCGTCGCTGTCCATATCCATAGCCAACCTGTTCCAGGACAACCTCACCGCCGGGCAGGGCTTTATAGCGGTAGCCCTGGTGTATTTCGGCGGCTGGAGCCCGGTAGGCGTGCTCGGCGGCGCCCTCCTCTTCAGCCTGGCCAACTCCGCCCAGCTCTGGCTGCAGGTGCTGGGCATAAACGTGCCGGCTAGCCTTGCGGTCATGCTGCCCTACCTGCTCACCATCGTGGTGCTTACTGTGGCCGTGAACCGCGGCAAGCAGCCGGCGGCCCTGAATAAGCAGTTCTTCAGGGGCGAGAATTAGATACGGTCGTACGGAAGACGTCGTTCTTCCTGCAATGCCGCCCCCTAGGCGCGGTAGAACTTATACAAAGGAGATCCAGCATGAAGTTGACTAGGATCCTCATGGCCCTCGTCCTATTCGCGCTTATCGGCGCCACGGCCTTCGCCACCGGAACCAAGGAAGCCGCTCCCGCGAGCGCGGCCAAGCCCTTGCGCATCGCCGTCGTCATGCCCAGCTCTACCACCGACATGGCCTTCAGCCAGTCCATGTGGCAGGCATTGCAGACCATACAGAAGGAAATGGGCGGAAGCTCCGCGCTCGAGCTTAAGTACTCCGAGAACCTGTTCATCATTCCGGACGCCGCCGCCGCGCTCCGCGACTATGCCAGCCAGGGCTTCGATATCGTCATCGGCCACGGCTCGCAGTACGGCTCCAGCATACGCGAGATCGCGCCCGACTTCCCCGAGACCGTATTCGCCTGGGGCACCGACGTGAACAACTTCGGGCTCAAGAACGTATACGCTTACACGGCCGCCGCCGAGCAGGGCGGCTACGTCAATGGCGTGCTCGCCGCCCTCCTTACCAAGACCGGCAAGATAGGCGTCACCGGCCCCGTGGAAGTGGGCGACGCCAAGACCTACATAGTCGGCTTCGTGAACGGCGTGGCCTCCGTCAACGCTACCATGCCCATATCCAAGACCTGGACCGGCAGCTTCTCCGACGTGGCCCTCATGACCGCGGCGGCCAAGACTCACATAGCCAACGGCGCCGGCGCCCTCACCGGCTCTTCCCAGTCCGTGGTCGGCTCCATAGGAGCGGCCAAGGAAGCGGGCAACGTGCTCTGGTTCGGCACCCAGGCCGACCAGGCTTCACTCGCCCCCAGCCTTACCGTTGCCTCCCAGGTATATGACTGGACCGGCATGCTCAGGGACATCATAGCCAACCGCAAGGCCGGTAAGCTCGGCGGCGACGCCTACGTGCTTACCCTGGCTAACGGCGGGCTCAAGATAGCCTACAATGCCGGTTTCAGCCTTCCCGCCGACGTAAAGGCCAAGGCCGAAGCCGCCGCCGCGGGCATAAAGAACGGCTCTATCAAGGCTATGCCCTGATAGGCTTTTCCTGACCTGATTCGACGCTACGGGAGTATGCCCTGCGGATACTCCCGTTTTTCTACGTAAAGCAACGGGTGTTCAGTGTGGAGGTCGCGATGGCTGGCATGATTCAACAGGTACAGATGACGGGCATAGTCAAGCGCTTCCCCGGCGTACTGGCCTGCAATAACATAGATTTCGACCTCCACGCTGGCGAAGTGCACGCCCTCCTCGGGGAGAACGGCGCGGGCAAGAGCACGCTCATGAAGATACTCTATGGCATGTATCAGCTCGACGGCGGCAGCATCAGCATAGACGGCGCCGTACGCCGCTTCCACTCCCCCGCGGATTCCCTGGACGCGGGCATAGGCATGATACACCAGCACTTCATGCTCGTACCCACCATGACCGTCGCGCAAAACGTGGCCTTGGGCCAAAGCACGGACAAGAAATTTCTCCTAGACCTGAAAACCGTTACCGAACGCATTTGCGAGCTATCCGCCGCGTATGGGCTTAAGGTGAACCCCAACGACCTGGTTGGCCACCTGTCTGTGGGCGAGCAACAGCGCGTGGAAATCATTAAGGCCCTGTACCGCGGCGCGAGCATCATCATATTGGACGAGCCGACGGCCGTGCTAACCCCGCAGGAAGTCGACGACCTCTTCCTTATCCTTAAGAAAATGGTCAAGGAAGGCCACGGCCTCGTTTTCATATCCCACAAATTGCACGAGGTTACCGCCCTGTGCGATCGCATCACGGTGCTGCGAGACGGATGCAAAATGGGCACGAGGCCGGCAGCGGGCGTAGAGCGGCATGAGCTTATTAAAATGATGGTGGGCCGCGACCTTAAGGAGCTTAGCCACCGCGACTATACGCCTGGCGCGGAGCGCCTCACCATCACGAACCTGCGAGCATCGGGCGACCGGGGCACCGAGACGCTCAAGGGCATAAACCTGAGCGTGCACGCCGGCGAAATCCTGGGCCTCGCGGGGGTATCCGGCAACGGTCAGCTGGAGCTGGCCGAATGCCTCATAGGCATACGCAAGGCGGACTCGGGCAGCATACTCCTGGACGGGGCGGACATAGCCGGCATGAAGCTCAACGAGCGCATAGCCAAGGGCATGGCCATCATACCCGAGGAGCGTATGCGCGACGGGGCCATAAACGATTTCTCCGTGCAGGAAAACGTATTCCTGCACGATCACGCGGATAAGGAATTCCGCAAGGGCATCTTCCTCAACTTCAAGAAGATGGCCGCCCATGCCAAGAAGCTCGTAAGCGAGTACACGGTAAAGACGCCTACCCTGGAGACGCCCATCAAGAACCTGTCGGGCGGCAATATCCAGAAGCTCATCATGGCCCGGGAGCTGGCGCGCAAGCCCACCGTGCTCATAGCCGCCCAGCCCACCCGCGGCGTGGACATAGGCGCTTCGGAGTACATACACCAGCGCCTGCTCATGCAACGGGACGCAGGCACGGCCATACTGCTCACCTCCGAGGACCTGGACGAGCTCTACGCCTTGTCAGACCGCATAGCGGTCATATACGAGGGCACTATCATGGGCATATTCCTGCGCCAGGATACCGACATACAGGCCCTTGGCCTCCTGATGGCGGGCATACGCCCCGGCGACGCTCCCAAGCCCGACTTGCCCATAGCCAGCTGCGAGGGCTGACACGAGGGCCGAAGCGAGCCGCGCGCGCTCTGCTAAGATCCGAGCCTCATTAGTCGCCGCTAGTCAAGCCACAGGTCGGCCACGATGGGCGTTTCGCGTATGCGATCGAGCACCTCTTCTTTGGCCGCGCAGCTTACGCCCGCGTGGGCGCGCACCGTCACGCGCTGTCCGTGCTGGGGCACGTGGAATACCACGCCGCAGGGGCCGTTCGAGGCGAACAAGAGGTCCCTAAGCCCGTCGAGCTCTTCTTCGCGCTTGACGGCGTTCAGCACTATGTGCAGGTCGCGATAGCTCTTTTCCTTAAGCGCGGCCGGGTTGACGCACTCCTCGACCTTAAAGCTCGGGTTCTCGCGGTCGGTATCGATCTTGCCCCTGAGGAACACGATAGCGTCAGGCATGAAATAGCCGGGATTCTTCTCCAGGGTATCGCTGAAGAGCACCGCGTCTATGGAGCCGTCGTAACCCTCCACCTTGCCGAAGGCCATCTTGCGGCCTTTCTTGGTCAATATCTCGCGGTATTCCACCAGTTGCCCTATCAGGGTATAAACGCGCTCCGCACCGCAACGCTCCAGATGGGCGAAGTCCACGTCGCAGCAGCGCTTATACAGGTCCTTATAGTCATCCAGGGGATGCCCGGACACGTAAAAGCCCAAAAGCTGCTTTTCCAGGCGCAGGAGCTCGGCTCCCGGCCATTCCTCGGCATGATCGTAGCGGAAGGGCGGGAACTCCTCCTCGCTCGCGCCGTCGAAGAGGCTTACCTGCCCGTAGGCGCCCGCCTCCATTTTCTTCTGCGCGTAATCCCAGGCGCGCTCCAGGTTTAGGACGAGCTCCGCGCGGCGGTGGCCCATGCTGTCGAAGCAACCCGCTTGTACGAGGGTCTCGACCATGCGCTTATTGGCGCTCTTCACGCCTACCCGCTCCAGGAAGTCGAGGAAATCCTTGAAAGGGCCCGACTTGTCGCGCTCCGCCACGATATCGGCCACCACGCCCTCGCCCACGCCCTTCACGCCTATGAGGCCGTAGACGATCTGGTTCTTCGATACGGTGAAGAAGCTATCCGAGCGGTTCAGGTCGGGAGGCAGCACGTCTATGCCCATGGACCGGGCTTCGGCTATGTATTGGGTGAGCTTTTTGGTATCGGCGATTTCGTTGGTAAGGTTGGCCGCCATGTACTCGGCGGGATAATTGGCCTTGAGCCAGGCGGTCTGATAGGCCAGCACGGAATAAGCGGCGGCGTGGCTCTTGTTGAAGCCGTAGCCGGCGAATTTCTCGAGGAGGTCGAAGATTTCGTTGGCGTCCTTCTCGCTTATGCCCTGGGTTACGGCGCAGCCGGCGGTAAAGAGCGCTCGCTGCTTGGCCATCTCCTCGAGCTTTTTCTTGCCCATGGCGCGCCGCAGTATGTCCGCGCCGCCCAAGGTGTAGCCGGCCAGGATCTGTGTGGCCTGCATGACCTGCTCCTGGTACACGATGACGCCGTAAGTCTCCTCGAGTATGGGCTTGAGGGAGGGATGGGGATACTTGATGGGCTTGCGCCCGAATTTACAATCGACGAACTGCGGTATGTTGTCCATGGGGCCGGGGCGGTATAGCGCGTTCAAGGCTATGAGGTCCTCGATGCGGCTGGGCTTGGCCTGCTTGAGTATGCCCTGCATGCCGTCCGACTCGAACTGGAAAATGCTCGTGCTCTTGCCCTCGCCGAGCATGGCGAAAGTCTTCTCGTCGTCCTCAGGTATGGCATTGATATCGATGTCTATGCCGCGCTTCTTGATGAGCTTGATGGCGTTCTTGATGAGCGTGAGGGTCTTGAGCCCCAGGAAGTCCATCTTGACGAGGCCGCACTCCTCGAGCTGATCCATGGAGAATTGCGTGGCTATGGTGCCGGTCTTAGGATCCTTGTAGAGCGGCACGTAGTCGGACAGCCTGGTCTTGCCTATGACTATGCCGGCCGCGTGCAGCGACGAATGGCGATTCTTGTTTTCAAGCTTGCGCGCCATCTCGAAGAGCTCGGCGTAGCGAGGGTTCTCCGCGAGCTCGCCCAGCTTGGGCTCGAGCTCGAAGGCCTTGGCCAAGGTCATCTTGGGGTCTTCGGGCACGAGCTTGGTGATCATGTTGGACTCGTCTATCGATATGTCGAGAGCCCTGGCCACGTCCTTAATGACGGCCTTGGCCTTAAGCGTGCCGAAGGTGATGATCTGCCCCACCCGATCTTCGCCGTACTTCTGCGTTACGTAATCGATGACCGCGCCTCGGCCCTCGAAGCAGAAATCCACGTCGAAATCGGGCATGGACACGCGTTCGGGATTCAGGAAACGCTCGAAGAGCAGCTTGTAGCGCAGAGGATCTATATCGGTAATGCGCAGGGCGTAAGCGACTATGGAGCCTGCGCCCGAGCCGCGCCCCGGGCCTACCGGTATATCGTGGTCCTTGGCCCAATTGATGAAATCCGCCACGATGAGGAAATAGCCCACGAAGTCCATGAGTATGATAGTGGCCAGCTCGTAATCGAGACGACGCAGTATGTCCTCGCTAAGCTCGGGATAGCGCTTCTCGAGGCCGCGCCTGCTCGAGAAAATGAAATAGCGCGTTACGGGGTCCCGCAGGCGCTTGTCCAGGGTAGCGCGCACCGAGGGCGCGAGCTGCTCGGTGGGCAACTTTCCGTACTGCGGATTGGGCTTGCACACGTCCTCGTCGCCCATCCCCGCCACGAAGGCGCGCACGCGCTCAACCTCGGGCTCGGCTTTATCGTCGTCGTCGCGGCAGTAGCTCCCCGGAATTTCGTAATCGGGCAGCATAGGTCCCGGCAGCGCGATCTTGAGGTTAACCATCTCGTTTATGCGCAGAGTGTTGCTTATTGCCTCCGGCACTTCCTTGAACAGGCGCTGCATCTCCTCGGGGCTCTTGAGGTAAAATTCCGGAGCGGGGAAACGCATGCGGGCCACGTCGGCTATCTTGCGGTTCGTGCCCACGCAGAGCATGGCGTCATGGGCGGCCGCGTCGCCCTTTTCCAAGTAATGCACGTCGTTGGTGGCTATGAGCCCTATGCCCAGCTTGCGGGCCAAAGGCACGAGCTCGCGGTTCACGCGCAATTCCTCGTCCATGCCATGGTCCTGCATCTCGAGGAAATAATTCTCCGCGCCGAAGAGCTCCTTATAGCGATTGGCCACGCGCTCCGCGTCGTCGGGCCTACCCAATAGTATAAACTGGGGAACCTCTCCGGCCACGCAGGCGGTCGAGCATATGAGCCCGCCATGGAAACGCTCCAGGAGCTCCCAGTCTATGCGCGGCTTGTAGTAGAAGCCCTCGGTATAGGAAAGGCTCGTAAGCTGTATGAGATTCTTATAGCCTTCCTCGTTTTTTGCCAGGAGCACGAGGTGATAGTACTTGTTGCCGCCCTCGGTGCCCGTCTTTTCCCTGCGGCTTGCGCCTGCTATATAGAATTCGTTGCCCAGTATAGGATTAATGCCCGCCGACCTGCATTCTTTATAGAACTTCAAGGCGCCGAACATATTGCCGTGGTCGGTTATGGCCAGGCCGGGCATGCCGAATTCCTTGGCGCGGGCCACGAGGCTCGTAACGCTGGCCGCGCCGTCGAGCAGGGAAAAGTCCGTATGGTTATGGAGGTGAACGAAGGGCATAGACGGGAGTATAACCGGCGGCGGGCGGCGGGGTAAAGCGGTAAAAGCCGTCTCTTCCCTGAATCTAGTTCCCCGAAGCTTAGCTATGAGCGCCTAGGTATCCCGATAGGGGCATGCGCGCCTATGTATGCTTTGGTTAGCATCGTATATGCGTAAGCAACAAGCTTCGGGGAACTAAGGCAAAGCCTAAGAACTCTTGGGGGCATTCAGATTCAAGCCCGGGCTGACCTGCACTGGCGCGAGCAGTTCGGCCCTGGTGCCGCCGTCCTCCGAGCGCCCAAAGGCGAGAGAGCCTCCAAGCTGTCGTACCAACGAGTCCATTATGGCTGATCCCAGCCCCTGTCCCGTGACGGCATTGCCTACCGGAGCCTTCTTGCCTATTCCGTTATCCTCGACGCGCAAGCTTAGCTTGTCTCCGCTCCTGCAAAGCCGCAAGCTAATGCGGCCATTACCGGAAGGGAAGGCATGCTTAAGCGCATTGATTATCAGCTCATTCGCAACGAGCCCAAGGGGTATTGCGGCGCTTAGCGGCGCGACCGCGCCGCCGATGATGTCCTCGCATGTTATGGCGACGTCGTCCCTGCCTATCGAGGATGTAACGCCGCTGGCTATATCGCGGATGTACTCACCAAGGTCGATTTCCGCGCTGCCCGATCCGCGTTGCAGCCGCTCGTATAAGGTCGACAAAGCTAGCACGCGGCCCTCCACGCTCTCGAAGGCCAGCTTTGCCGCCCCATCTTTGAGTTGGCCGCCTTCAAGCGCTACGATACTGGCCACAAGCGCTAAATTATTCTTGGTACGATGATGCAGTTCGCGGACGAGTAGCTCGTTTTCCTGGATTTTAAGGCGCAATTCGTCATGAAAGCGGGTATAGACGAGTTGAGAGAGCGTGAGGAAGAGGGCTACGACCATCATGGCATGTATGGAATTATATAAGCCGCTCGTGAAGAATAGGCTTCCGGACAGCCCTATTAGTGCGGAGACGGCACGCGCGGCATTCAAAACCGCCATTCCCAGGAACGAAAGCCCCGCAAGCCTGCCCGTAAGTCCTGGGTTCCATGCGTCCGGAACCTTAGGGAAAAAGGCCGTAAAACCCCTCAACGCGAAGCCCGTATAGACGAGATTCCCTATGGCGATGCGGCTTAGCTCAGACGGCAGGACTATGGTAAAAAGACCTCCGCCAAGCAACCCGGCCAAGACTAGCGGCAAAGTCCACCAGGACTTTAGCGGCCGCCCTAGCAGGAGTTCGCTGCCTTTGGCGAGGGCCGTAAGTCCAGCCGCGTGCGCGATATAGCCGAATGCGGGCAGGAGAATACCCAGGCGATTCGCCTCCCACAGCTCAGGCATATAGTAGAGGAACATAGCTACATGGCCCATCCAGAACGCGAACAGCCCTATCGACCAGTATAAGGCGCAGGGTAAGCGCACGCTTACCTTCCAAGCATAGAACGCGGCGAGGCAGAGTAGCAAATCGATTGCGCCGTGTATGAATACGGCGGTAGCGGCATCGAACCACATTGCCCAGGCTCCTCAGGATATGGCATATACTTTAGATGCAAAGTAAATATTGCTACACCATCTATGACCAATTTCGTCAAATTGTCAATAATAATCAATCCGCGAATAATGAATTCACCCTTGTCCCTTGTCGCTTGAGAAGTTATGCTAGCCGACATGGAACCCCTCTTCCTCCTCGATGCCTATGGCACGATATACCGCTCCTATTTCGCCTTCATTTCCAAGCCGCTTCGAAACCCCCAGGGGCAGAATGTGTCGGCCGTATTCGGCTTTTTCCGCAGCCTTTTTCAGCTATGGGACCAATACCGCCCCGAGCGTTTCGTCGCGGTCTTCGACAGCCGCGTGCCCACCTTCAGGCACGATATGTATGAGCTGTATAAGGCGAACAGGCAGAAGACCCCGGAGGACCTGCACGCTCAGATACCGCTGGTAGAGGAAGGGCTTAAGCTACTTGGCGTGCCCAGCCTAGCGCTCGACGGCTATGAGGCGGATGACCTCATAGCGGCTTTGGCAGAGCGCTGCCGCGCGGAAAACCGGCCCTGCTATATCGTATCGGCGGACAAGGATCTTTTGCAGCTCGTGGGCGGCCCGGTGCGCGCCTTGCGTCCTGACCGGGACCAGGGCTTCGTGCAACTTGGGCCTAGCGAAGTTGAGGCCGAATGGGGCGTGTCTCCGGCGCGCATACTGGACTATCTGGCGCTTACCGGCGATTCATCGGACAATATACCCGGCGTGCCCGGCGTGGGCGACAAGACCGCGCTCAAGCTTTTAAGCGAGTTTGGTAGCTTCGATTCGATTTGGGAAAAGCTCGATACGGTTAAGCCCGAGAGCCTCCGGAAAAAGCTGCTTGAAGGCAAAGAAAGCGCCCTGCTCTCCCTCAAGCTGGTTACCTTGGCCAGCGACGCGCCGCTTCCCCGGGAAGGCCTCGACTGGCTCAAGGTAGCGAGCCTTGACCGGGACGCTGCCAGCGCCCTGTTCATGCGCGAAGGCATGCGCAGCCTGGCTACGCGCCGCGTGGCCGACGGGCTCGATAAGCTTCCCGCGGCGGCCCTAGCTCCGCCGGCCCCAAAGGATATCGAGCCGCTGCCCGGCGAGCTCTTCCCGCCGCCCGCCCTGCCCCCCGCGTTTTCCAAGCCGGGCAGCTACGAGACGGTGCTCGCCGAGGAAGCGCTCAAGCTCTGGGTGTCCAAGGCCGCGAAGGCCAAAGTCTTCGCCTTCGATTGCGAGACCGATTCGCTGGATGAGATGAACACTATGCCGGTTGGCTTTTCGCTCTCGGTCGAGCCGGGCGGCGGCTGTTATATACCGCTTAAAGCTCCCGGCGCCGCCTGCCTGCCTGAGGACAAGGCGCGCGCGATTATCGCGCCGCTCCTCGCGCGGGCTGAGCTCTGCATAGTCGGGCAGAACCTCAAATTCGATATGCACGTTATGGAAAACTGGGGAGCGCCGATAAAGGCTTCGCCCTGGGATACCATGATTGCGGCCTGGCTGCTCGATCCTGAGCGGGATTCGCTCAAGCTGGAGGCCCTGGGGGCGAGCTACCTTGGCTTCGGAGGCACCCCTTACGCTGACGTTGCCGCTAAGGGCACGGTCTTTTCGGAAGCGCCCCTGGAAAAGGCCGGCGCGTACGCCGCCGAGGACGCGGACCTCTGCCTGCGCCTTAAGGCCGTGCTCGAGCCCGAACTGGGGCGCAACGGACTCCTTAAGCTTTTCGCCGAGCTTGAGATGCCCGTCCTGAGCCTCCTTTCGCGTATGGAGCGCGAGGGCATACTGGTGGACGCCAAGGCCCTTGAGCGCTTCGGCGTTGAGCTTGAGAACGATCTCGCCGCGATACAACGGGATACCTATGCCCTCGTGGGTCGCGAGTTCAACCTGAACTCGCCCAAGCAGCTTCAGGATGTGCTCTTCGTGGAGCGCAAGCTCTCCACCGGGAAGAAAACCAAAACGGGCTATTCCACCGATATATCCGTACTCGAGGAACTCGCCCGCGAGGATCCGGTACCCGCGCTCATACTCAGGCACCGCACCCTGCAAAAGCTTAAAAGCACCTACGTGGACGCCCTGCTTGAACTGGCGGCGGTCGATCCGCGCATACGCACCCATTACGCGCAAACCGGCGCGGCAACCGGCCGCCTGTCGAGCAGGGATCCCAACCTGCAGAATATTCCCGTGCGCGAGGAGGAGGGTCGCCGCATACGCAAGGCTTTCGTCGCCGCGCCGGGCAAGACCCTCATATCGGCGGACTATTCCCAAATTGAGCTCGTCGTGTTCGCCCACCTGTCCGGAGATCCCGAGCTCAAGAAAGCCTTTACCGAAGGCGCTGACATACACCGGCGCACGGCCGCCCTCATCCTGGGCAAGGAAGAGGGCGAGGTGAGCGCGAGCGAACGCCGCGCCGCTAAAACCATAAACTTCGGCGTCATCTACGGCATGGGGGCTTTCCGGCTGGCTAATGAGCTCGGCATACCCCGCGCCGAGGCTCAGCGTTTCATAGACGCCTATTTCAGCCGCTATGCCGGCGTGGCCGCCTTCATACGATCGACCGTGGAGGAAGCGCGCCGCAGCGGCTACGTCAGCACCCTGCTCAAGCGAAGGCGCCCCATCCGGGCCATCAACAGCCGCAACGCCAACGAGCGGCAGGCAGCCGAGCGCGTAGCGGTGAACACGCCCATACAGGGCTCGGCCGCCGATATCATGAAGCTTGCCATGCTGAAAGTGGACGCGGCCCTGCGCGAGCATCAACCCGACGCCCGGCTGCTTCTGCAGGTACACGACGAGCTCATCATCGAGACGCCCGAACCTTCTGCCGCGGCGGTAGCCATCATAGTAGAGCGCGCCATGGCGGAGGCGGCAAGCTTGTCGATACCCTTGCGCGTAGGCGTGGAAATAGCCGCGAGCTGGGGAGACATGCATTGATCCTGGGCCTTACCGGAGGCTATTGCGCGGGTAAAAACGCGGTGGCTTCCCTCCTGGAAGAGCGGGCTTGGACCTGTATAGACCTCGACAGGCTTGGGCACCGGGCCTTGGCGGCTAACGAGGCGCAGGTTCAAACCCTGTTGGGCCCGATCGCGCGCGGGCCGGACGGCGGCCTTGACCGAAAGGCCATAGCCGCCCTGGTATTTTCCGACGCGGGGCTCCTGGCCCGTTATGAGGCCATCGTGCGGCCCGCCATGCTCGGCCTTCTCGACGAGGCGCTCGCTACGGGAAAAGCGCTCGGCACGGCAGCCGGGGAAACCGCAAGCGCCGGCGCCGGAGAGAGCCGCGCTCAAGCCGAGGCACGCCTGTGCATAAACGCGGCTATACTCTACAAGCTTCCGCACGCGGAGGCTTGCGACGCCATCATTGAAGTACGGGCGCCTTTGCCCCTTCGGCTTTCCAGGAGCAAAGCTCGCGACGGGCTGGGCATCGCGGCCTCGCTCAAGCGCATGCGCAGCCAAAGGCCGCTTTGGCGGGCAGGCAGGGCTTTTGCGCCCAAGCGCTTTATACTCTGGAATTGGGCCGGATTGAAGCCGCTCGCCCAAAAACTGGACCGTATACTGGCTTCCATCCTCGATTCTGCCCATTGAAGGCGCTCAATTAAACGCGCCCCATACCGATAATTGAAGGGTAACTAAGCGTCGATCGCGGGGACAGGCACCCGCAATCATGGGGAGGGGCTCAACGATGCCGCTTGAAACGAAGAAGGTTCTGTGGACCGTCATATCGATAGCCATTGTGCTCGTCGCGGCCTCGGGTATAGCCGTAGCGCTCTTCCTGCCGCCCGCCGGCGCAGAAAACGCGCCTGCTTCTATAGCCGGCGCCGCCGCTCCCCGCGCGGTATCGCCGGACGCCTACGTTCGCCAAGTCGAGCCCGCACCCATTCCCAGCGCAGCGGAGCCCGCAGCGGGCGGCGACAGCATTATCATAATCTATGGCGATAAACCCGCCAGCGACGCCCTCGCCTCCTCCGCGACCACGGCAAACACTACCGCGGCTACCGCGCCGGCCTCGGCGGCCTCGACCAGCCCTTCCGCCTATACGCCCGCTCCTCCCGCGGCCGCCAAACCAAGCGGAAGCGCGTCCTCGACCGGCGCCGCCGCCAAGCCCAGCGCGAAGCCCAGCCTGCCCAAAAGCGTTACCCTCACCGAATACTGGATACAGGCGGGCAGCTTCACCAGCCGCTCCCGCGCGGAGGACTTGCAGCGGGACCTGGCGGCGAAGGGCCTCAGCTCCATTATAAGCCTCAGCGAAATCGATGGGCGGGGATGGTACCGCGTGCGCATAGGTCCCTATACGGCCAAATCCGAGGCTGATTCCTGGCTGATCAAGATACGCGCGCTTCCGGGCTGCGACGAAGCCTATGTTTCCCAGCAGACGGTGCAGCGCTCGGGCTAGGGTCTGAATCCGGGCTTGGACGGGCCCCCCTAGCTTAGAATGGCTCTTTCAGGCCGGCGAAAGCGCGAAAGCGTATCGCCGGCCTTTTTTTCCCCCCGCCCTAGTTCCCCGAAGCTTAGGTCTTTAGGCGCAAGCTTAAGGGAACTAATATCCGAAAAGGCCTTTATTGATTATACTATTACCGCCTGCGCTATAGCGCTATGCCAGTCGAGGAGCAGCCATGCCAACGATCAGCGAAGATAGATTCAAGGGCTTCAACTTTGCCAGGGTCAACCTTTTCCTCTTGGGCTTCATAGCGCTGCTCTTAGCCGGAGCGGCGCTCAAGCTGACCGCTCCGGTAATACTACCCTTCATTATCGCCGTGTTGCTTACCTTCGTGCTTGAGCCTTTAATCGTTTTACTTGAGCGCATCAAGATACCTCGCGCCATAGGCGCAATCGTTATCGTGCTCCTTATCGCCGCAGCCGTCTACGTGGTAGGCGCGGTGCTCTTCTCGAGCCTCCGCACGATTTTTACGCTTTTCCCGAAATATGAGCTGCGCTTTACGGAGATATATTCCTGGCTGGCCGCGCTGCTCGAGCTGCCCTACGACGAGCACCTCACCCTCGTTCAAAATCTCTGGGGCCAGCTTGACCTCCGCGTGCGCGTACAGGGCTTTGCCCTGAGCTTTTCCGAGTCGTTTTTTGGCTTTTTAGCGGACACGGTCATGGTCGTGCTCTTCGTCGTGTTCCTGCTCTTAGAGCTCGGTCACTTCAGGGACCGCATAGAGCTCGCATTCGCCGGCAAAATTTCTAACCGTATATCAAAAATAAGCGCCGGCATAATCACGCAAGTAGCGCGCTACCTCGCGGTCAAATTCTTTATAAGCCTTGCCACGGGCGTGCTCGTGACAATTTTCCTGGGATTCATCGGCCTCGACTTCCCCATCGTATGGGGCGTAATATCCTTTATCCTTAACTTCATACCCAACATAGGCTCCATAGCCGCGGGCGTAGGCGTTACGCTTTTCGCTCTGGTGCAGTTCTGGCCGCAACCCGGCCCCATAGCCGCCTCGGCCGCGGTCATGGTAGGCGTCAATTTTAGCTTGGGCAATTTTATCGAGCCGAGGCTTCAAGGGCAGAATTTGGGCTTGTCGCCCTTCGTCATCCTGGCGTCCTTGCTTGCCTGGGGCTGGCTGTGGGGCTTCGCCGGGCTCGTCCTCGCCGTTCCTATGACCGTTATCGTAAAAATTATCTGCGAAAATGTGCCGATATTGGAGCCTGTGTCCATCATGCTCGGCTCGTACAAGGCGGCTCGATACAAAGAAGCGGCGATAGCCGCCGATACGGGCGTAGACAACCAAACCCACGATTAAGGCGCGGCTAACGCAATCGACCAGGAAAGCCCAGCGTAAAGAAGGAGGCCGACCTCTTTCGGGGCCGGCCTCCTTATAGTTTTTAGTAGCAGCCTAGCGCTTAGAGTATGTGCTTCAGCACGAAGAAGAAGCCGACTATCCAGGTAACCAGGGTAACGTCCTTGATCTTGCCGGTTATGGCCTTTAAGAAGATGTAGGACAGGATACCGAATACGAGGCCTTCGGCTATGCTGTAGGTAAGGGGCATGAAGAGCATGGTGATAAAGGCAGGAATGGCTTCAGTGAAGTCAGTCATGTCTATATCCTTAACCGGGCTCAGCATGAAGAGGCCTACCAGGATGAGGGCGGGAGCGGTAGCCGCGCCGGGAACCAGGAGGAACACCGGAGAGAAGAACAGCGCCACGCCGAACAATACTGCCGTAGTAAGCGCGGTAAGGCCCGTGCGTCCGCCCTCGGCCACGCCGGAGGCGCTCTCGATATAGGACGTTACGGTGGAGGTGCCCAGGGCGGCGCCGGCCACGGTGCCGATAGCGTCGGCCAGGAGGGCCTGCTTGGCGCGGGGTATGCTGCCATCCTTATTGATGAGCCCGGCCTGAGTCGTCACGCCTACCAGGGTGCCGATAGTATCGAAAATATCGACGAACAAGAAGGTAAAGAGCACCACGAGGAAGTCGAGGGTGAACATCTTGTCAAACTGGAAGGCGAAGAGCAGCGGGGCATCGGGCGCCTTAAGCGGGCTCCAGCCCTGCGGTATGGTGGTCACGCCGAAGGGTATGCCGATTATGGTGGTGCTTATGATGCCGATGAGCAGGGCGCCTTTTACCTTGAGGGCAAGGAGCACGCCGGTGAGCACGAGGCCTATGAGGGCGACGAGCGCGGGGCCGGAGGTCACGTTGCCGAGGCCTACCAGGGTCGCGTCGTTGTTCACGACGATGCCGGCGTTCTGTAGGCCGATGAAGGCGATGAAGAGGCCGATACCTACCGATACGGCCTTTTTAATATTGGCCGGTATCGACTTGACTATGGCTTCCCGGATGTTGAAGAAGGACATCAGCACGAAGATGATACCTTCCACGAACACGGCGGTGAGCGCGAGCTGCCAGCTGTAGCCCATGCCGAGCACGACGGCGAACGCGAAGAAGGCGTTCAGGCCCATGCCGGGGGCGAGCGCTATGGGCAGGTTGGCGATCAAGGCCATGACCAGGGTAGCGATCAGGGATGCGAGCGCGGTGGCGGTGAATACGCCGCCCGCGGGCATGCCGGCCGCAGACAGGATGCCGGGGTTAACAGCCAGGATGTAAGCCATGGTCATGAAGGTCGTTATGCCCGCCATGATTTCGGTCTTAACCGTGGTGTTATGAGCTTTCAGTTGAAAAAACTTTTCCACCTTTCGTCCTCCTAAGAAAAAGTATGATTAGGTACGCTGGAGAGACTACGCCCGCTTTTAGGAACACGCAAGCGCTTTTTTTCCCGAATGAAGCTATCTGGCGCCTTTCTCCTTCTCTATATGTAGCGTTTTACAGGCAGAATAAGCCTCTTCATTTTTTTTATTTGACAAGATTAGGAAGTCTGATAGAATACAAGGCCGGCTTCTGCTTCAGCGGCCGTACCACAAGCCATGCTAAGTACCGACTTTATCGACGTAGCCCGGGGACGAACGCCCGCGGACCTTAACCTCAGCAATTGCCGGGCCGTGGATTTCTTCCGCGGGCGCGTCCTTGAAGGCGCGACGGTATCCGTATACAAAGGCTTCATCGTCGGCGTCAACGACGGATTGCGGGCGCGTGCTACCCTGGACCTCGGTGGCCGCTACCTTTCGCCGGGTCTTATAGACGCCCATGTCCATATAGAATCAAGCCTACTCTCCCCCGCCGAATACGCCCGGATAACCGTGCCGCGCGGCTCGATAGCCGTGGTGGCCGATCCCCACGAGATAGCCAACGTGCTCGGCTATGACGGCATTAGCTGGATGCTCAAGGCATCCGAAGGCTTAGCGCTGGACGTATACCTCATGGCGCCTTCCTGCGTGCCGGCTACTGATTTCGATACCGCGGGCGCCAGCCTCTTCGCTTCCGACCTCGCGCCCTTCGTCAAGGAAAGCCGGGTGCTCGGCTTGGGCGAGGTCATGAACTACCCAGGCATATTGGCGGGCGACCCGCGGCTGCTGGACAAGATATCCCTCTTCTGGGAAGCCAAGCTGGCCGTCGACGGCCATGCCCCTTCCCTGTCCGGCAAGGACCTGTCAGCCTACCTGCTCGCCGGCATACGGAGCGACCACGAGGCCACCACGCCTGAAGAGGCGCTGGAGAAACTGGGCAAGGGTATGTGGATCATGGCCCGCTTCGGCTCGGGCTCGCGAGACCTTGAGCGCCTTATACCGGCCATGGACGGCGAAACCTGCCGCCGCATGATGCTTTGTACCGACGACCGCCACCCCAACGATATCCATGAAGAAGGCCATATAGACGCGGCGTTGCGCGCTCTCGTCGCGGGCGGGGTGCCCTGGCTGGACGCCCTGCGCATGGCCGCGCATAATCCCGCGCTCTATTACGGCCTGCGCAACTCGGGCGCCATAGCTCCCGGCTACGCGGCCGACCTGGTGGCCTTCTCCGACCCGGCCGATTTTAAGGCCGAAATGGTATTCAAGGCGGGCACGCTCGTAGCCCAGGACGGCGCGGCGCTTAAAGGCTTCGACGATTTCGGTGCCGACCGCCGCCTCTCTCCTTCCGTACGGGACTCCGTAAACATAAAATGGCTAGAGGAAAAGGATTTCCGCATACCGGACGAGGGCGGAACCGCGCGCGTCATAGAGACCAGGCCCGGCTCCATTATAACCGGCGCGTCCGAGCTGCGACCGAGCGTCAAAGACGGGCACTGCGTATCCGATACCGCGCGGGATATACTCAAGATCTTCGTTATCGAGCGGCATAACGGCTCGGGCAACATAGGCAAGGGCCTCATACGCGGCCTTGGCTTAAAGCGAGGGGCCGTAGGATCGACCGTGAGCCACGACTCCCACAACATGATCATAGCGGGCGTGGACGACGTGTCTATATTCAAGGCGGCGCGCAGGCTCAACGCCATGAAGGGCGGCTTCGTCATTACCGACGGCGACGAGGTGCTCGCCGAGCTTGCCCTTCCGGTTGCCGGCCTCATGAGCGACCGTAGCGCCGCCGAGGTGCTTCAGGGACTTGCCGGCTTCGATGAATTCTTTAAGGCCGAGGGCATGCCGGGGGATTCCCCGCTCATGGCCCTCTCATTCATGGCCTTGCCGGTTATACCCAGCCTTAAGATAACCGACAAAGGCCTCGTAGACGTGGATAAATTCGAGATGGTACCCTTATTTAGAGGACCTTGATTGGGTCCGGCCGTATCCGGCGGCGCCCCCGGAATCCCGCCCCCCTACTGCGCGATTATTTCCCCTGCGCGGAGCGAAAACTTCAAGCTTCCGTAATTGCGCGCCGTCCCCGATGGTTCTACACTCTTAATAGCACACAACACTTCAGCGCAGGCCCGCTGAGCTTCACGCCTATCGGCGCGAGGTCCGCTCCGTCGCGCCCTACCCGAAAGGAAGGCTTATGAAGCGTGTCATCCGCTTTAGGCTCAATACCAGGCTCTATGAAGAGGAAGTACAGGACGAGGCGCTCGCCCTTGACTGGATACGCTCCACGGCGGGCTTGAAGGGTACCAAGGAAGGCTGCAGGGAAGGCGATTGCGGCGCCTGCCTCGTGCTCATGGGGGGCCGCGCGGCGGACGGTTCGGCCGAATGGAAGGGCGTCACCTCCTGCACCCTGGGCATGGGCGACCTGGATGGCCGCCATATCGTGACCATAGAAGGCCTGGCGGCCGAGGGGCTTACGCCCGTCATGGAAGCCATGCTCGACGAAGGCGCCAGCCAGTGCGGCTTCTGCTCACCTGGCTTTATCCTTGCCCTCACCGGCTTCCTCGTGTCCGGCGAAAGCATAGACCCCGTGGCGGCCATGGCGGCGGTGGAAGGCAACCTTTGCCGCTGTACCGGCTACGGCTCCATACGGAGGGCGGCGGCCAGGCTCTGCGCGGACTTTACCGGCTTGCCCGCGGAGCTTGGCGCCAGGCTC